>JAFVPI010000048.1 GCA_017505405.1 Mogibacterium sp. | reverse complement strand
GCTGTAGAAGTAGCGAAGAGACTCTGCGGAGTGGAATAAATATCGGGAGACGATAACGTAATGCCAAATCTGAAAGTAATGCCGGAGGAAAAATTGTATGGATTTGCCTCCGGCAAAAATTTGATGGAAATAATGCTCGACGCAGGCCTGTTTATTGACAATGCCTGCGGAGGCAAGGGACTCTGCGGAAAGTGCAGGGTGAAGATCACTGAAGGGGATGCAGGCGAACCAGGTGAGACCGAGCGCGGCATACTGAAAGCTGAAGAGCTGGAGCAGGGAGTGAGGCTCGCATGCCTTGCTTACCCGGTTTCAGATATCACTATTGAGCTCCTTCAGAAAGAGAAAAAGCACGATGTGCTTGCTTCAGGTTATATGCCTGATTTTGATTTTGGACCTGACATTGTCAAAGTACCGGTCACCATCCATAAACCGACGCTTGCAGACCAGACCCCGTTTGAAAATCAGATAATCGAGCAGGTCGGCGCAGAAGCACTGGTCGGTCATGACGGTGCGACCGGATACCTTGGCTTTGACTATACGGCTCTGCGCGAGCACTCTATGCTGCCGGGAGAATATACCGCCGTGATCCATGACGGCAAGGTGATCGCTCTTGAGCCCGGCGACACGACGGGATCGCTTTACGGAGTTGCCATAGATATCGGAACGACTACAGTCGTGTGTTCTCTTGTTGACATGCTGACGGGCGAGGAGCTCGGGCATGCTTCAGAGATCAACGCGCAGAAGTTCTTCGGACTTGACGTGCTCACAAGGATCACTTATGAGATAGAAAACCCTGAGGACGGAAGAGAGAAGCTCCAGAAAGCCATCGTCGGATCCATCAACAAGATGGTCAAATCCATATGCGACGAACACGGACTGACTCAGGATCAGATATATGAGGTGACTGTCGGTGCAAACTGCACAATGATGCACATGCTGATGGGAGTGGACGCTAGGCCTATAGGCAAAGCCCCGTTCGCCCCGGTATTTGCGCGCGCAAAAGATATAAAAGCTTCTGACATAGGATTAAAAGCAGCCCCGGGAGCAAGGCTGTACTGCCTGCCTTCGGTATCCGCATACATAGGGGCGGATATCGTTGCCGGAGCTTATGTCTGCGACCTGAAGCATCAGAAGGGCAACGTGATGTTCATCGATATCGGAACCAATGGCGAGATAGTGCTTGCAGCTGACGGAAAGCTAATGTCATGCTCCTGCGCGGCCGGACCGGCTCTCGAGGGAATGAACATCAGCTCCGGAATGCGCGCTGCAGAAGGAGCGATCGAAGATATACATATAAATGAAGACGGGGTCGATCTTAAGATCATCGGAGACTGCGAGCCTGCAGGCATATGCGGGAGCGGTATCCTGACAGTTACGAAAGAGCTCCTGAGAACAGGCATAGTCAGAAAGACCGGCGCGTTCGTAAAGGCTGACAAATTCGATGAAAGCGATTACAGGTCGAAGTACATAGCCGTCGATGAAGAGGGCAAGAGGTCATTCAGAATGACTGATGGAAGTAACGGAAGCGATCCCCTGTACATAACGCAGGGCGACGTGCGTCAGGTGCAGCTTGCCAAGGGCGCGATCCTTTCCGGATTCATGGCCCTCATGAGGAAAGCCGGCATCGGCATGGAGGACCTCGACAGGGTCCTCATCGCCGGGCAGTTCGGAGCGCATCTGCCTGCTGAAAGCATAACGGGAACAGGCATACTTCCGTTTGAAGTTGAAGACCGCATAGAGTATGTCGGCAACACATCGAAGACCGGCGCTTATATGGCACTGATGTCCGGCACGGTAAAGCGGCAGATGGAAGCGCTTGCTCACGATATGGACTACCTCGAGCTCGGAGCGACTGACAATTACGAAAGGCTCCTTTCGGAATGCCTGATCTTCCCGGTATTTAAATAAATAGAGGAAACAAAATGACAAC
Source organism: Mogibacterium sp. (assembly GCA_017505405.1). Lineage (GTDB taxonomy): Bacteria > Bacillota > Clostridia > Peptostreptococcales > Anaerovoracaceae > Crickella. The sequence continues at coordinate 652 of JAFVPI010000048.1, read as the reverse complement.
AGCTAATGAAAGACTTATAAAGATACTTTCGGGCATGAAAGCAGACAGACCTGCCTGCATCTGCCCGGGCGGAATGATGAACATGGTCACAAAGGCTCTGCAGGATGTCTGCGGAGTGTATCTGCCAGAAGCTCATACAGACGCAAGGATGATGGCGGATCTTGCTAAGGCCATATACGATAATGATTGCTTCGAAAACTATGGTGTACCGTTTTGCATGACTGTTGAGGCCGAGGCTCTCGGTGCCAGCTGCACCATGGGTACTCAGCTATTTGAGCCTCATGTCACAGGATATGCCATCGACACGGTAGAGGACTATAAAAAGCTCAAGCCGATGGACCTGGAAGCCGGCAGGGCAAAGGTCACACTCGACGCGATCAGGCTCCTTAAAGCGGAGACAAAGGATGTCCCTATCATAGGGAACATCGTCGGACCTGTCAGCGTGGCCAGTTCGGTATGCGAGCCGACAAGGTACTACAAACAGATGAGGCAGAAGAGGGAACTCACCCACGAGTACATGCAGTTCGTGACAGACGATCTTATAAGGTTTGCTCTTGCCATGGTCGAAGCCGGCGCAGATGTAATCGCACTGTCCGATCCAAGCGGTACGGGCGAGATACTCGGACCGAAGTTCTTCGACGAATATGCCGTC
>JAFVPI010000047.1 GCA_017505405.1 Mogibacterium sp. | reverse complement strand
TGCTTCCGAATTCCTTTACATTCTTGCCGAGAACAGGGCCGGCGGCTCTGAAGTTAGGCTTGATGCTGAAGTCCATGTACTTGTCGAGCTCGTCCTCAAACTGTACTTCGTGCACGTTCAGCTCTTCCTTGATGAGGTCGGTAAGGTCTCCGATCACATCCCTGTAGCTTCCATCCACGATGACCTTGCTGAGCGGCTGACGCACCTTGAGCTTCTCCTGCTCTCTGGTGCTGCGGCCGAGGTTGACCAGTACCTTTACGAGATCCATTCTCTCCTCGGTGCGGTCGTCGATAAGACTGTCGTCTGCTTCAGGATAATAAGCAACGTGTACTGTGCTCTCGCCAGTAAGTTTTGTATAGATCTCATCCGAGATGAACGGCGCGATCGGAGCCATCATCTTTGCAACGCCGATCAGCACTTCGTAAGTCGTAGCGTATGCAGCCCTCTTGTCGAGCGACATTTCGTCTCCCTCGCCTTCAGCGAAGAATCTTCTTCTGGCTCTTCTGATATACCAGTTGGAGAGATCGCCATCTATGAATTCGCCGATCGCCCTGACAGTTCTCATGTGGTCATACTCATCCATTGCCTCGGTTGTGGCGTTGATGAGTCTGTTGTACTTGGAGATGATCCATCTGTCGAGCTCAGGTCTTTCATCGTAAGGAACGTCGAGATGTTTCTTCTCTACCTTATCGATGTTGGCGTACAGGCAGAAGAAGTTGTATGTATTTCTGAGTGTGCTGAACACCTTGCTGATGACTTCCCTGATACCGTCCTCGTCAAACTTTGTAGGGGTCCATGCAGGTGATCCGTAAAGCAGATACCATCTGACTGCATCAGTGCCGTACTTATCCATCATCTCGAACGGATTTACGGTGTTGCCGACATGCTTCGACATCTTCTTTCCGTTCTTGTCAAGAATGAGGTCGTTAACCAGAACATTTCTGTAAGGAGCGCAGCCCTTAACGATAGTCGAGATCGCCATGAGGGAGTAGAACCATCCTCTTGTCTGGTCGATGCCCTCGCAGATGAAGTCTGCCGGGAAGAGCTCGTCGTCGAATTTGTCACTGTTCTCAAACGGATAGTGCCACTGCGCAAACGGCATAGCTCCGGAATCAAACCAGCAGTCCATGACCTCCGGGATCCTGTGCATGCTCTTTCCGCACTCAGGACACTTTATCGTTACATCGTCAACATAAGGTCTGTGAAGCTCGATGCTCATGTCGATCTTCTGCTCCGCGTCCGCGATGAGCTGCTCTCTTGAGCCTACGCAGTGAAGATGACCGCATTCGCATTTCCAGATAGGGATAGGTGTGCCCCAGTATCTGGATCTCGAGATAGCCCAGTCCTTTACATCCTCGAGCCAGTTTCCGAATCTCTTCTCGCCTACATACGGCGGATACCAGTTGACTGTGTTGTTGTTGGCAACAAGCTCATCTCTGAGCTTTGTCATCTCGATGTACCACGACTTGTTTGCGTAATAAACGAGAGGTGTTCCGCATCTCCAGCAGTGCGGGTATGCGTGCTCGAGTCTCTGCTTTGCGTAGATCTTGTCGCCCTGGGCGAGGTACTTTATGATGTCTACATCAAGACCGTCTTCCATGACGAATCTTCCGGCCCACGGAGTCTCCGTGTAGCAGCCTCTTTCGTCTACAGGCTGCATTACAGCAAGATTGTACTTGCGTCCGCAGTTGTAGTCGTCTTCACCGAATGCAGGGGCAGTATGTACGATACCTGTACCGTCTTCTGTCGATACGTAGTCCATGCATGTCACGATGAAAGCTGCCTTGCCCTTCTCAGGCACTACGAAAGGCTCGATCTGCTCGTATGTCCAGTACTCCATTTCGGAGCCCTTGATCTTCTCAACGACTTCGAACTCGTCATTTGCGAGCACCTTGTCTGCAAGAGCTTCAGCCAGCCAGAAGTAGTTGCCCTCGTTCTCTCCGGACTTGATAAGGCACTTTACATAGTCGATATCAGGACCGACTGTAAGAGCGATGTTGGATGCGAGAGTCCATGGAGTGGTCGTCCATGCGAGGAAGTACTCGTTATCATGGTCTACTCCGGTTCTTCTGAACTTGCATGTGAGAGTGTTTACTTTTACATCCTTGTAGCCCTGAGCTACCTCATGCGAAGCAAGGCCTGTTCCGCAGCGCGGGCAGTATGGCAGGATCTTGTATCCCTCGTAAACGAGACCCTTATCGAAAGCGTTCCTGATGATCCACCAGCCTGTTTCGATGTAGTCGTTCTTATAAGTGATGTACGGGTCTTCCATATCAGCGAGATAAGCCATCTTCTCGGACATGTCAGTCCACATCTGAGTGTACTTGAATACCGATTCGCGGCATTTCTCATTGAACTCCCTGATACCGTACTTCTCTATGTTCTGCTTGCCGCTGAAACCGAGCTGCTTTTCAACTTCGATCTCTACCGGCAGTCCGTGAGTATCCCAGCCGCCCTTGCGCTTTACCTGGAATCCCTTCATGGTCTTATATCTGTTTACGGAATCCTTAAGCGTCCTTGCCATCATGTGATGGATGCCCGGTTTGCCGTTAGCTGTCGGCGGTCCTTCGTAAAAGACAAATGATGGAGCGCCTTCTCTGGCCTTTACACAGAGGTTCAGCATGTCGAGCTCATTCCACTTTTTGATCTGTTCAGCCTGGTATTCTGCAGCAGGCTTATCCGAAAGGTTTTCAAACATGTTTATTATCTCCTGTTTCATGATTTCATAACCCGATTATTTTACCATAACGCAGCTCTGATTTGAAACTCTTTTAAGTAAATAAAATGGCTGTTTTCCGCTGTTTTTACCGCTTTCAGGGATAAGATGCCATTGACCGCCCGCTTATCGGAGTATAGAATAGTTTCATCAAAAAAAGGGAGATGCTTATGCCGCTGATAATTCTGGGACTTCTGGTCGTAATAGGAATAGTGATTTACGCTCTTGCCAGAAACAGGCAGAACGAAGAAGTCGATACTCGCACGGTGCGCGAGCGCTATCCTCATGTCTTCGAAAAGTTTGACGAGATAAAAGATGAAATGAAGAAAGGCGCTAACTACACCGTCATAGAGGATGAAGAAGAGCCGGCAGAAGACGTCAACGCAAAGTACCGCGATGAAGACGGCCACACCCTTCATTTCCCCGATGACGCAGAAGTGGAAAAAAGAAAAAGAAATATACATTGAAAAATGCCGGTCAGCAGACCGGCATTGCTTTTTATATTTTAGGTTTCAGAGCATACGTGCCGTCAGGCAGCATCACACGTCCCTTTTCCATATCGCAGTAGACATCGTACATTATCGCTCTTATTCGGTCTCTGATCTTTCCGCTTTTTACCGGGCACGCCACCTCGACCCTCCTGTCGAGATTGCGCTTCATGAGATCGGCAGAAGAAATATACATGACCTCATCTATACCTTCGCCGAAAATGTAGACTCTTGAATGCTCAAGGAACCTTCCGACTTTGTTCACTATGCATACATTCTCCGTGCAGCCTTCAACACCCGGCAGCAGGCAGCAGATGCCGCGCACTATCATGCGCACCTGACATCCGGCGCAGGATGCCTCCATCAGTGCCTCTATCATCTCTTCATCTGTCAGCGAGTTGATCTTGAAAAAGATCTTTCCGTATCTGCCTTTTGCAGTTTCCCTGCGGATGAGTTTAAGTATCTCACTGCGCATGTTCACCGGTGAAACAGCAAGCGGCCCGTAACTGCGTCCCTTCTCTGAGATGCGTTCCCTGCATATATCCTTGAAAAGCCTTGATACAGCCTTACCTGTCTCCTGATCGTAAGTCATGATCGAGAGATCGGTATATTGCTCTGCCGTTTTTTCATTGTAGTTTCCGGTGGAGACATGAGTGATGTAGCTCTTTTTTGTACCGCCGTCCTTCGCCCTGCTTTCAAGAACGATCTGGCACATCTTTGAATGCACCTTATACGTATCCGTGCCGTAATACACCCTGCATCCGGCTGCTGAGAGCTTTTCAGCCCATTCGAGGTTTTTCTCCTCATCGAACCTGGCGCGCAGCTCAAGCACTACCCTCACCTTTTTGCCTGAACGCGCTGCATAGATCAGATGATCAACGATCTTCGGGTTCGATGCAAGGCGGTAAATGGTGATGCGTATCTCTGTCACATCAGGTGAAAATGAAGCTTCGCGAAGCAGTCCAAGGAACAGGTCCATCGAATCCTGCGGGTATGAGGAAAGAAGATCTTTCCTTTTTACTGCATCAATTATATTGCCCCTTATGTTTTCTGTCTGATCGGCCGGTACATGCGGCTCATATGTAAGCCGGGCCATCAGGTCAGGAGGCAGCAGCTTTTCGAGTTCCTTCACATAGGAGAAATCTATCCTTGTCGTTGTGAACATCTGCCTCTTATCCAGGCTGAGAGTCCTTGCAAAGTATTCCCTGAGCGCCTTTCCCGGCTGTCCGTCGGATATAAGCTTGTCTGCAGGACCGTTCTTTCTGCGCCTTAGTGCATCGCGCATCTCTGCTGCCGTATTGGCGCTGTCTGTTCCGCCCGATGCTTCGGCATTGCGGGCAATGTCTATTACATGAAGCTCAAGCGGCACAAACGGCACAAACAGGGTATCCGCGAACATCTTTATGATGTCTTCGGTCAGCACATATCTGAATCCTTCTCCCGGCAGGACCTTTACAAGCGGCAGTGAACGCGGTATGTCGATGAAGCCGAATTTGTCCTCAAGCTCGGCATCCAGGGAAGATATTATATAAGGTCTTTCCTCGTCCATGACCGGCAGAGGTCCGTCTGCATCAAGCACTCTCACTATAAGGTGATCTTTTACCTCGTCCCTGAAGAAATCAAAGCATCTTCCGCGCTCTTCGTCACTGAGCTGCCAAGGTTCGAGCCTTACGACTCCCTCCTCTGCCAGCTTTCTTTCGACGAGGCCGTAAGCCATGTCCTTTTTCATCAGCAGTCCGGGCACCAGATCGTGTATGCGTCTGAGCTGGTCAGCAGCTGTCATGCCTGACTTTTCATCGATAACGTCATCACCCTCATCGTCTTCACCGAGCAGGCTGCCTACCCTGACTTTAAAAAACTCCTCAAGATTTGATACAAAGATCGCAATAAAACGCAGGCGTTCAAAAAGAGGCACTGTTTCATCCAGTGCCTCTTCGAGCACACGCTCATTGTATCTCAGCCATGAGATCTCTCTATTTTGCGTGAAGCCTTCTTCGTAAAGCATTATCTTCTCTTAGCGTCAGAACGTTTAACATCAGGGCGCTCAAGGTTGATGCGGTTCTGGCTGTCGATCTCGGTTACCTTGACTGTGACAACATCACCGATGTTCATTACATCCTCGACCTTGGCTACTCTGTGATCAGCCATCTTGGAGATGTGCAGCAGACCTTCCTTGCCCGGCAGGATCTCAAGGAATGCACCGAAGTTCATGATCCTTGTTACCTTACCTTCATAAGTCTCGCCTACTTCAACATCCTTGGTGATGAGCTCGATCTCTCTGCGTGCAGCCTCAGCGCTTTCCTGATCGACTGCATAGATAGCGATGAATCCGACATCATCATCGGAGATATCGATCTTTGCGCCTGTCTCCTCAACGATCCTGTTGACAGTCTTTCCTCCCGGTCCGATAACCAGTCTGATCTTGTCAGGGTCAACTCTCATGCTGATGAATCTCGGAGCGTACTTGCTGAGCTCTGCTCTTGGCTCAGGGATCTCTTCGAGCATATTCTCGAGGATCTTTGCTCTGCCGATCTTGGCCTGTTCAAGTGCCTGCTCAAGGATCTCCCTGTTGAGTCCGTGAACCTTGATATCCATCTGGAGCGCTGTTACACCGTCAGGAGTACCTGTGACCTTGAAGTCCATGTCGCCCAGGAAGTCTTCCATACCCTGAATGTCCGAGAGGATGGCGAACTTGCTCGATCCGTCCTCGTTGAATCCTTCGATGAGTCCCATCGCGATTCCGGAAACAGGCTTTTTGATAGGAACACCTGCATCCATCAGAGCGAGTGTGGATCCGCATGTCGAAGCCATCGAGGAAGAACCGTTCGAGGACATTACCTCGGAGACGACTCTGATAGCATAAGGAAATTCCTCTTCGCTCGGGAGTACCGGAAGAAGTGCTCTCTCAGCGAGAGCTCCGTGTCCGATCTCTCTTCTTCCCGGTGATCTGCTTGGCTTAGCCTCGCCTGTGCAGTAACCAGGGAAGTTGTACTGATGCATGTATCTCTTGCGTGTCACATCATCATCGATGCCGTCAAGGTACTGCGCCTCAGAAAGAGGTGCGAGTGTTGCGATCGAAAGAACCTGAGTCTGTCCTCTCTTGAAGAGTCCGGATCCGTGTGTTCTCGGAAGATAGCCGGTCTCGCTCCAGAGCGGTCTGATCTCGTCAGGTTTTCTGTTGTCAGGACGTACTCCCTCCTCGAGGATGCGGCGTCTGACTTCTTCCTTCTTGATGTTGTAGAGTACCTCTTCTACCTCGGCCATTCTCTCTCCGAATTCCTCAGCGAAGTGCTCCTTTGTATCGACTGCAACTGCGTCCATGTTGGCAAGTCTTTCCTGCTTGTCGAAAGTGTAGATCGCATCTACCATTTTCTGTGTTGCGTATTCTCTGACAGCTGTGTCAACATCCTCGCCTGCCTTGAATACTACATAGTCCTGCTTTTCCTTGCCTACTTCTGCAACGATCTCCTTGATGAATCTGCAGATGTTCTTGATCTCTTCGTGACCTGTAAGGATTGCCTCGAGCATCTGCTCTTCAGGAAGCTCATTGGCTCCTGCTTCGACCATCATGATGGCATCTTCAGTACCGCATACTGTAAGGTTGAGGTCTGATACCTGTCTCTGCTCAAATGTAGGGTTGATGACGAATTCTCCGTCTACTCTGCCTACAACAACGCCTGCAGTAGGGCCGTCCCAAGGGATGTCAGAGATCGCGATCGCTGTGGAAGTACCGATGAGCGATGCTACCTCAGGCGAGCAGTCATGATCTACAGACAGAGCTGTAGCCGCAACTACCACATCATTTCTGTAACCCTTCGGGAAAAGCGGTCTGAGAGGTCTGTCGATGAGTCTCGAGATGAGAGTTGCCTTCTCGCTCGGACGTCCTTCTCTCTTGATGTATCCGCCCGGGATCTTGCCGACAGCGTAAAGCTTTTCTTCAAAATTGCATGTAAGCGGGAAGAAATCCACATCCTGCTTTGGCTCCTTGCTTGCGCAGACCGTGCAGCTTACGACCGTATCTCCGTATCTGACCGTAGCCTGTCCGTTTGCCTGTTCAGCCAGCTTGCCGATCTCGACTTCAAGAAGTCTTCCGCCAAGTGCTGTTCTGTATGTTCTGTAATCTTCAAATCTACCCATTTATTAACAACTCCTTCCTGTTAATCTTCTTTTCCTATGGGCATTAACTAAATACATACAAAGCGGGAGGCGTGCTCCCGCTTCGTTTTCAGATATTATTTTCTCAGTCCGAGACGTGCGATAAGGCTTCTGTATCTTTCGATGTCTGTCTCTCTGAGGTACTTGAGAAGGTTTCTTCTCTGTCCTACCATCTTCAGAAGGCCTCTTCTGGAGTGGTGGTCTTTATGATGCTCTTTAAGATGCTCGTTGAGGTCGTTGATCCTGTAAGTAAGGATAGCTACCTGTACTTCAGGGGAACCTGTGTCGCCTTCCTTAACAGCATACTCTTTGATGATTTCCTGTTTTTTCTCTTTTGTAAGCATAAAAATAAACTCCTTTTCTTTAGTTCGCCCGCTCTGCGTGGCCGTCGGAGATGCGAACCACTGCGGCGCGGGTATATTGAATTGATTTACAACGTTGGTATATTAACACGAATGCATCGTGTTGTCTATCACTTTTTTCTGTAATTGCGGGCGTTTTCGCAGTCGCGTGCGATCTGTGCAAAAAGCTCTTCCTTATTTCTGAATTTTCTCTCTCCGCGTGAGAAATGATCAAAGTAAACGGTGACTTCCCTGCCGTAAGCGTCATCATTATAATCAAAGATGTTTGTCTCGATGGTCTTGCGTCTGCTGTCATCATTGACAGTCGGATTGACGCCTATGTTGGACACGCTTATGAAAGTTTCCCCGTCAATGAGGATACGGCTGAAGTATACTCCGTTCGGAGGCAGCATCTGCCTGTCCGGCGCAGGTATATTAATGGTCGGAATGCCCATAAGGCTTCCGAGCCTCCTGCCGTGTTTTACCGTTCCTGTGAATGAATACGGTCTGCCCAGAAGTTTTGCAGTCATTTCCATGTTGCCGGTCGCGATCATTTCACGTATGAGAGTAGAACTGACAACATCACCGTCCACGATGACAGCATCGTGAATACTGACGCCTATGCCTGCGGCCTCACACTCTCTGCGCAGAGTGTCCGGCCTGCCCGTTGCTCTTGCGCCATATGTGTAATTGAATCCGACCGAGACAAAACCTGCATTCAGTTTGTCCTTTACGATGTCATTGAAGAAATCGTGCGCCTGCATCTTCATGATGTGCTCATCAAAAGGCACGTTGGCAAGGATGTCGAAGCCCATGTCCTCTATGAGCGCTATTTTTTCGTCCTCCGTGCAGATCAGCTTTACTGCGTCAGGGTCACTGTCATCGCGTCTCAGTATGAAATTGAACGGATGATTCGAGAACGTGAAGCAGAGGGACTTCAGGCCTCTGTCCCTTGCCGCATCGAGAGCTGCGCGGAAAATCTCGCGGTGTCCTACATGGATACCGTCGAAATTACCGAGTGCTACAGATGTTTTTTCAGCAATATTCAGCTGATCAAGACTGGTTATTATCTCCATTATCTGCTATCTGATCACCTTTTTAGGTACCAGCGAGCCGTTTTCAACTGCTCCTACCCCAAGGAATGCATTATTTCCGTAAACACGGTACAGCACGTCGAATGACGAAGGCTGCGTGATCCGGAATCCGTTTCCCCAGGAGCTGTTACCGTTCAGAAAGGCGGTAATTCTGTTATCGTTAAGTGCTATTTTTCCGAGCTTTTCCAGCGTGATATCGGCCGGAATAAGCAATTTTACGAGCGGATCCTCCGCTTCCATGATCTCTTCGACCGTATATGAGTCTTCTATCCTGAAATATCCCGACGCGGTGCGGGTCAATGCAGTCATTACGGCTCCGCATCCGAGATCGCTTCCTATATCATCACAGATCGTCCGTATATATGTGCCTTTCGAGCATGTGACATCGAATTCGATCTCCCCGCGTTCAAGGTCGATCCGCGTGACTTCATTATCATATATGATAATCTCCCGCGGCTTTATCTCGAAGTCTTTTCCTTCACGCGCAAGGTCGTATGCCCTCTTTCCGTTGATCTTCAGCGCTGAATACTTCGGAGGTATCTGCCGGACATTGCCCGTATAGGCTTTAAATGCCTCTCTGACGGCTTTTTCGCTGACTTCCTCATATCCGGACGTTTCGAGTATTTTGCCCGTTATATCGAGAGTATCGGTCCTGATACCGAGCTTCATTGAAGCGTGGTATGATTTTGGATCCCTGTCATAGTACTCGATGATACGGGTAGCTTTCCCCACACATACAGGCAAAACGCCCGTAGCCATAGGGTCGAGCGTTCCTGTGTGTCCTATCTTTTTTATATGAAGCACATGCCTGAGCTTTGTGCAGACATCCTGTGATGTCCATCCGGCAGGCTTGTTTACGTTTATGATTCCGTCTGTCATTTCTGTCAATGCGCGTTCACAGTATCGATGAGCACGGGGATGAAGATCTTCTCCGCCTCCTCCAGAGGAACGAAGAATGTGCATCCGGCAGCCAGCACATGTCCGCCTCCGCCGAATTTCGCAGCGGCAGATGCCATGTTTGCATATGTGCGGCCCCTGAGACTCGCTCTGACGTTAGTCTCTGTCTCCTTGAACAGACATGCTCCCTCAACTCCGTCGATGCTCATCATCTTCTGTATTATGCCGTCTGCCTCATCGAGAGTGCATCCGTTTTCCTTAAGGATCTTCTGGGTGACCTTTCCGACCGCCAGCTTTCCGTCCGCATAGAACTCGAGATCCGCAATGACTTCGCTCTCCATTTTGAGCGCTTCCTTTGATCTCCTGTCGTAAATGAGCGCAGAGATCACCTTGGAATTGAATCCTTCGATCTTGTAGAGATGCCCTGCTATCTCGTGCGAGCGGCTCGTGGTATTGCTGTGCTGGAAATTCCCGGTGTCCGTTGTAATGGCAGTGAATATGCAGTTGGCGATGTCGAGGGATATCTCGACACCGAGCGCCCTTATAACGTTATATACTATCTCTCCGACTGCGGCGGCCTTTGGTTCTATCCTGGCGAAATCATATCTGATCTCCTTTGCCTTTGTGGCATGGTGATCGAAGCAGCCTTTCAGGCGGCCTCTTTCCCATGCTTTCTCCCTGCCTGTGATACGGTTCATGCCGTTGCAGTCGATCATCAGAGAGAGCTGAACATCATCAAGCACGCTGTCATCGGTAGTAGTGCAGCCGCACTCCAGAAAGTCGAGGTTTTTAGGCACCGGCTCGTTGATCATGACATAAGCTTTCTTTCCCAGGCTTCTCAGGGCAAGGCAAAGCGCCGTGCATGAGCCCAGCGCATCCCCGTCCATGTTTGTATGCGGGAACAGCAATATGCCGTCAAGATCTTTCATTATTGTTGCTATGCTCTTTATTGTGTCGTTCATTCCCCGTTGCTGTATGTAAGGCTGTCGATTATGGAATCGATGTGTCTGCCGTAATCCTGTGATGAGTCAAGCTTGAAGATGAGTTCCGGCGTATGTCTCAGCTTGATGTCTCTCGAGACCTGGCCTCTTATGGCGCCTTTGGCGCGCTCAAATCCGGCGAGGACTCCTGAGTACACCATCTCCTTATCCTCATCCGAAAGGCATACAGGCGAAACGTATACAGTGGCGTAGCTTAAGTCGCGTGTCACGTCAACGCCTGTGATGCTTATTATTCTTGATGTAAGTGCCGGGTCTTTTGCTCCGTTGATAAGAAATGCGCTTATGCTCTTCTTGATCTCTTCACTGAGCCTTCCCTGTCTGTATTTAGCCATTTTTTCTCCGCTGTTAACGTGCTACTTCTACCATGTTGAAGCACTCGATCACGTCGTCAGGTTTGACGTCGTTGTACTTCTCGATGCCGAGTCCGCATTCGTATCCGGCAGCGACTTCCCTGACGTCGTCCTTGAATCTTCTGAGAGAGCTTATCACGCCCTCGTGAATGACGATGCCGTCTCTTACCAGTCTGATCTGGGCATTCCTTTTTACGATGCCCTCATTGACATAGCATCCGGCGATGATGCCGACGCCAGGCACCTTGAATGTATCCCTGACAACAGCCTTGCCGAGCACTTCTTCCTTATATTCAGGATCGAGCATGCCCTTCATGGCATCCTGGATCTCGTCGATGATGTCGTAGATGACTCTGTAGAGCCTGATCTCTACATCAGCAGCCTGAGCCTGGTTGGTGACTGCAGTTGTAGGTCTTACATTGAATCCGATAATAATAGCGTTCGATGTTTCGGCAAGCATTACGTCGGACTCATTGATCGTGCCTACGCCGCTGTGGATAACATTGATCTTGACCTCCGGAGTCTCAAGCTTCTCGAGCGAAGTGATGATTGCTCCGACAGAACCCTGTACGTCTGCCTTGACGATGAGGTTGAGCTCCTTGGCCTCGCCTTCCTGGATCTGGCTGAAGAGCTTTTCAAGAGTCATGCTGGCGTTCTTGGCCAGGACGTCGTCTCTCATCTTCTCCTTGCGGTTTGCTGCTATCTCACGCGCAGTCTTGTCATCCCTTACTGCGTTGAATGCATCGCCTGCATCAGGTACATCTGAAAGACCGAGTATCTCGACGGCCGTGGCAGGCCCTGCCTTGCGGATGGTCTTGCCCTTGTCGTCTGTCATGACACGGATCTTTCCTGATGTTGTTCCGGCTACGACGCTCTGGCCGGTCTTGAGAGTACCGTTGGAAACAAGCAGTGTCGCAACAGGGCCTTTTGCCTTGTCGAGTCTTGCCTCGATAACGGTTCCGAGAGCCAGTCTGTCAGGATTTGCCCTGAGTTCGAGCATGTCTGCCTGAAGAAGGATCATCTCAAGAAGGTCTGTGATGCCCTCGCCCTTCTTTGCAGATACCGGTACGGAGATGACATCGCCTCCCCAGTCCTCTACGAGCACGCCGTGCTCCATGAGTTCCTGCTTTACTCTGTCCGGATTTGCGCCAGGCTTGTCCATCTTGTTGATGGCAACGATGATAGGAACGTTTGCTGCCTTTGCATGGCTGATGGACTCGATAGTCTGAGGCATTACGCCGTCATCAGCAGCAACTACCAGCACCGCGATATCCGTGACCTGTGCTCCTCTCGCACGCATCGTTGTGAACGCTTCGTGTCCCGGTGTATCGAGGAATACGATCCTTCTGCCGTTTATCATTACCTCGGAAGCACCGATGTGCTGAGTGATTCCTCCGGACTCACCGGCGGTAACGTTTGTATTTCTGATTGCGTCAAGCAGCGATGTCTTACCGTGGTCAACGTGACCCATTACCGTAATGATAGGCGGACGAGGCTTGAGTTCGCTCTCGGCGTCTTCATGCATGTCGATGCCCGGCTCTTCGATCTCAGGCTCTTCTTCGGTTACAACGATCTGAAGTCCGAGATCTTCAGCAAGCATCTCTACAGCGTCCTTATCAAGGGTCTGGTTGATCGTTGCCATTACGCCCATCTGCATCATAGCCATGATGATCTTGCTGACGCTGATCTCAGCCTGCTCGGAAAGACCTGCTACCGTGATCGGAACTGTTACGGCGATCGTTCCCTCAGGAAGGAGTTCTTCTGCTGTAGGTTCCTCTACGGTCTTGGTCTTATATTTTCTCTTATGACGTTCCTGCTTTTCGAGAGCAGCCTCATCATAGATGTTGTTAGTATTGCTTCTGCGTCCTCCCGGACCGTCTTCACGCCTGTCGAATCTCGACGGTTTGTCTCTGTCGCGGTTATCGAAGAATTTCTTGCTCTTTCCCTTCGAAGCCTTTCCTCCGCCTGATGCCGGTGCAGGAGCAGGTCTGTCGCCCTGAGTCTTTTTCGGACGATCCTGACGGTCCTGACGTTCCGGACGGTCTTTGCGGTCCTTGCGGTCCTTGCGGTCTGTACGGTCCTGACGGTCTTTTCCGCCTTCTCCCTTATTTCTCGAGGATTTCTTCCTGTCATCTTCCGAAGACTTGTTCTGGGCTCTTCTTTCGCGCATCTGTCTCTTCTGCTCTTCAGCCTTTTTCTTTTCGGTCTCGGCATCTGAGATCTTCTTGAAACGCATAGGCTTGCCGGGAGCATTCACATACTCCTCTTCCTTTGCAGGTTCAGGTTTAGCGCTTTCTGCCTTCGGCGGCTCCTTGGCTTCCGGTTCTTTTACTGCAGCAGGAATCTCAGCCTGCTTTTCCTCAGGCTTTGCGGCTTCAGTCTCAGCTGCAGGAGCAGTCTTTTCTTCAGCCGGTTTCTCCGGTTTTTCTTCCTTCGGCTCTGCTTTCTCAGGCTCTGCAGGCTTTTCCGGTTCTGCAGGCTTTTCAGGCTCTTTTACTGCAGCAGGGATCTCAGCTGCCGCTGCCGCTGTCTCTTCGGCTGCAGGAACGGCTGCTGTCTCCTCTTCTGCAGGCTCCTCTTTCTTAGGAACCACAGGCTTCTTAGGGATGACCGGCTTTCCGACAGGCGGTTTCGGCCGCGCGCCTTCCTTTGGCACTACAGGAACCGCCTTGATCTTAGGCTTGCTGCCATTACTGCCTGCCTTTGAGGAAGTCCCCCTCATCATGTTTATCGACCTTGTCAGTCTTTCCGCAGCCTGGTCCTCGATCGAGGATCTTGCAGAGCTTATGGCAATGCCCAGCTTTTCTGCATATCCTTTAAGTTCCTGTATACTTATGTCAAGATCTTTGATAAGTTCACTAACTTTCTTTGACATTCATACCTCCTTGGCAGATACCGGGTATCTGCCCGATAAGTCTGCTGATTTCATTCTCATCTAGATTTCGCTTGCATATGCGGTTGAACGCCTTACGCTTGATTGCGGTACGTGCGCATTCCGCACTCCTGCAAAGGTAGAAGCCTCTCCCTTCAGCCCGGCCGCTCAGATCGATAACGGGATCCTGACCGTTCAGGACGAATCTTATCAGCTCATCCTGAGGCTTCGACTCTCTGCATGCACCGCCTTGCGAGCCTCGGCAGCCTTCTTCTCGTAGAGGCTCTTGGCATTTGCCTTGATTCTCTTGGTGTCGAGTGCCGGTGCTGCAAT
>JAFVPI010000046.1 GCA_017505405.1 Mogibacterium sp. | reverse complement strand
CTTTTTATTTGTATTTGAGCGGTTTCCCGCGGTTTATACTGCGTTGGGGTCTATCTCGAAAGCACGTATGTTTTGCTCGGGTGCGCACACGCAAGCGTGATAGCCATAAAAATCAAAGTGCTCAAAGTGAGCATCCTCGGGGATTGCTTTGCGGACGACTGCCAAGCCTTCACCGGTGAATTTGGCATAACTTTCTCTTTCGGTCCACTTTTCAAAAAACTCGTCATCGTCCTCTGCCTCAATGAAAGTGATCTTCGATGAAGTCGGAGCCCAGACCAGCAACAAATACACAAAGGCAGAGCTCGATGAGATCATCTACAGTCTTGACGAGTGCGGTGAGGTGCTCAGAGCAAAGGGCATCGTAGAGAACGCTGACGGAGGCTGGCTCGAATTCGATTACGTGCCGGGCGAAGGCGAAGTTAGGGAAACCGAAGCGGAAGCGACCGGAATGGTGGCCGTAATCGGTACAAGACTCAATAAGGAAAAGCTGAATGAGCTCTTCAGGCTTGCATAATGCAGGGCGAAAGAGGCAGTAAAAACAGAAATGAGAGAAATACCCGTATATCTTTTCACCGGATTCCTCGGAGCCGGTAAAACAACATTCATAAAAGAGACACTCGAGAATCACGAATTCGGAGATGACGGCCGCACGCTGCTTCTCATCTGCGAGAACGGCGAGGTGCAGTACGAGCCGGAGAAGTTCGTTGGCCCGGGAGTCAGAGTGGAGCGCATCAGATCCGAAGCCGAACTCAATGACGTGAACCTCGGACGCATCAGCAGGCAGGGCGGGTTTGACCGAGTAGTCGTTGAGATGAACGGCATGTGGGAGAACCAGAAGCTCTTCGCGGCGATGCCGCCCGGATGGCTTATCGCGCAGGAGATGGCCCTCTTCGATACTGCTACATTCATGATGTATAACCAGAACATGCGCCAGCTCTGCTTCAACAAGATGCAGACCGCTGACATGGTAGTATTCAACCGCTGCGTGAAGGGCTTCGATAAGATGCCTTATCACAAGGAGGTCCGCATCGCTAACCGCAAGTCGATGATAGTCTACGAATACGGTCCGGACGACATAGAACCTGACGATATAATCGATCCGCTCCCTTATGACATGAACGCGTCGAAGATAAAGATCGAAGACGAGTGGTATGCGGAATGGTACAGGGATATCAACGAGAACGAAGATGACTACGACGGCAAGACCTTTGTCATAAAAGGAAGAGTCGCGCTGTCGGACGAGCTGCCGGAAGGCCAGTTCGCATTCGGCAGACACGTGATGACATGCTGTGAGGCAGACATACAGTTTGCAGGGCTGCTGGCATACTACTCCGGCGCCGAGAAGCTGAGCGTGGGAGACTGGGTGGAAATAACAGCAAAAGTACGCTGCGAATATACCGAAGCATATAAGGAGAAAGGTCCTGTGCTTTATATCAAGAAGCTTGAAAGATGTGAGGCGTGCAATCCGGAAGTTGCTACATTCTGATCATAGAAGGGGATAGGATATGGATAAAAGCAGAACAAAGGGTAAGGGAAAGAGATTCCTGAGCACGGTCCTGGTCATGGTCATGACACTGGGACTGGTAGCCGGACTGCTGCCGGTGATCGGACCGGCAAATGCCGCATCGGAATTCAAATATGCGAGCCCGTTCAAAAAGACAGGTTATTCGACGTATACCCACAAGGCTCAATATGCCGACAACCTTATAGTTAACGGCGTGGACATCTCGGACTGGCAGTCCAAGAACTGCCGCTTTGATGATGCAAAGAAAGCCGGCGTGGATTTCGCGATCATGAGGGTCACCTACTCGTCATACAGCAAGAAAACCCTTTCGATGCACAACGACGAGAAGTTCAGCACACAGTACTCCAAGGCGAAGGCCAACGGCGTAATGACTGGAGTCTACGTGTTCTCACAGGCAAAGAATGCAACTGAAGGTAAAAAGGAAGCCACTTTTGCCATAAACAGACTCAAGGCGCTCGGGATCGGACCGAAGGATCTCAATCTGCCGGTATACATGGACTATGAGTTTGCCGGAGGCATACTCGGCAGGATGCACGGCATCAAGAAAACTGCGGCAACAAACGCAGCAGTTGCGTTCTGCAACACCGTCAAGGCTGCCGGCTATCAGCCGGGCATCTATGCGAATACTACATTCTTCCGCTCGTACATAGCAACGGATAAGCTTGCATCGGACGTTGATCTCTGGTGCGCACAGTACTACAGCCGCAACCAGTCATCGGTGAACTATTCCAAGTGGCAGTACAGCAGCAGCGCAAGGATCAACGGAATGCTCTCGTTCACGGGACTGCAGGGAAACATCGATGTCAACTTCTGGTATCTTAACAAGGCCGAGGCAACAAGCCCGGTCGTAACAAAGATCTGCGGCAGGACCACGCTGAGTGTAAGTGATGCAAAGACGCCGAAATTCGATCTGTATAACGGAAGCACCCTTCTCAAGGAGGGCGTGGATTATACCGTAGGCGGCATCAGAAACAATGCAGTCGGAAACGGATATGCTTACATCAAGGGCATAGGCAGATATGGCGGCTACGCGCTGGTGCCGCTCAAGATAGCCAAGAATACAGAAGGCGAAGCGACAGATGAGATCACATGCGCGAACTACCTGACAGAGGCTTCCGGAGCAACATCCCAGTCCGTTTCAGTCCCTGCTGTAAGTGCGGTAACCTATAAAAAAGGAACCACCTATGTTGTTCAGGACTATCTGAACATCAGAAAAGGACCGGGAACAAGCTACGCCAAAGTAAAGAGAAGCAGTCTCAGCAAATCCATGAAGAAAAAGACAAAGGCCGGCAAATATGCAGTCCTTAAACCTGGATCAAAGGTGAAGTGCACAAAGGTCAGCGGAGACTGGATAAAGATATCCGGCGGATGGATATGCTGCAGGTCGGGAGACGAAGTCTACGTTAAATAGCACACTGATTTACGCAAAACAACACATCAGTTAATACATAAGCATTGACAGGGAGGCTGCGGCCTCCCTTTTCATATACAATGAAAAAACGACTCTGAACAAGTTGAACCCCATCAACCTGCGCATAGCCGTTTCTTCAAAGCACTATCTCATATCGATTTTCTGAAAAGGACTCTCCCCGTAGACCAGAGAGTCTTTTTAATGTTGTCCGCAAACATGCTCTTTTGAGCTGAACTGACAGCCTGCATAACAACATTATTGTTATATACATTGTATTGAATGAGAATTGCTTATGTTATAATATTGTTTCGAATAATATAACATAATTACGAACAGGGCAAAACATGACAGGAAAGAAGACAGCAAATCTAATACTCAGCCGCACGAGGAGAAACCAGATCTATCTCCCCTATACACGTAAAAAACCGTACTTCGAGGCGATAGCATCAGGCGATGACAACAGGATCTCCGAGCTCTCGCAGGAGAATTACGAGTATCCGACCGCTCTTTACAACAGATGCGGTTCATACAGCGAGGCCATGGACAAAATGTATTATGAGGCAGTCGGAGCGGCCAACGAAATGTGTCTGGTCGCGATACAGTCCGGACTGCTCGACATGGTGGCATACGACATACGCGATGAGTTCATCAAGGAGTTCGACAACGCAGTTTCCCTGCCTGACCTTTACGATCTGGTGCACGGTATGGCTCATAATTATGCCGTCAAGATGAAGTATGTGCTGAGAGAGAAGAGGCGTTCACCCAGGCTGGTCCGCATGATGACATATATAGAAGAGCACCTGACAGAAAAGATCGAGCTTGCTGACATCGCGGAGCACGTAGGCATCAGCCGCACATATGCATCCGCGGTTTTCAGGGAAGAGCTGGGCATTACGATCAGCGAATTCATACTCAAGGAGCGCCTGCTGGAAGCCAAGCGCATGCTGAGGGATACCGATCTTACAGTGGCGAACATAGCCGACAGGCTCGCGTTCTGCTCGCAGAGCTACTTTACAAAGAACTTCACTGAAGCCGAAGGGATGACACCTGTAGAGTATCGAAGGCAATTCGGATAATAAGGCGAAAGCTGACGCTTTCCGGCCGCATGAGCCTTACTGTTGAATAAACCTGATACTGTTATGGACTATAATAACTGGAAAAAAGCATATGTTTGTATCGACCTCAAGTCTTTCTATGCTTCGGTTGAATGCGTGGAGCGGGGACTGGATCCGATGACGACCGACCTTGTCGTGGCTGACCCGACCCGCAGTGACAGAACTATCTGCCTCGCTGTTTCGCCGTCGCTCAAGGCCAGGGGTGTCAGCGGTCGCGCAAGGGTGTTTGAGATCCCTAAAAGCTTCGAATATATCATGGCGCCTCCGAGGATGCATCTCTACCTGGAGTACGCTGCGGAAATATACAAAGTATACCTCGACTATATCGCAGCGGAGGACATGCACGTCTACTCGATAGATGAGGTCTTTTTCGATGTGACTGCTTATCTGAAAAGGTACGGCATGGATCCGAAGCAGATGGCGGAGTTCCTGATGAGGGAGGTCTATGAGAGGATCGGCGTCAGGGCGACGGCAGGAGTCGGTCCTAACCTGTATCTGG
>JAFVPI010000045.1 GCA_017505405.1 Mogibacterium sp. | reverse complement strand
GTTACACATTCGACGACCAAGTACCTTGACGGACATGGTGCCGCAGTTGGCGGAGCTATTGTTGACTCAGGCAGATTCGACTGGATGGCTCATAAGGACAAGTTCCCGGGTCTCACGACGCCTGATGACTCATATCATGGGATAATCTATGCAGAGAAGTTCGGAAATGAGGGAGCATTTATCACCAAGGCGACCTCACAGCTGATGAGAGATTTCGGCAGCATCCAGTCGCCGCAGAATGCATTCCTGCTCAATCTGGGCCTCGAATCACTCCATGTCCGCATGCCTAAGCATGTAGAGAACGGGCAGGCTGTTGCGGAGTTCCTGGATAAACATCCTAAGGTAAAGAAGGTCAGCTACTCCGGTCTCCCGGGAGATCCGTATTATGAGATCGCCAAAAAATATATGCCAAACGGCGGATGCGGAGTCGTTTCGTTCGAGCTCGAAGACAGAGCTGCGGCGGAGAAATTCATGGGACGCCTGAAACTCGCTGCAATAGAGACCCATGTTGCCGATGCAAGGACATGCTGTCTTAACCCGGCTTCGACCACGCACCGTCAGATGACGGATGAACAGCTGAAGGCTGCCGGTGTTCCGGCAGGACTTGTAAGGATGTCATGCGGACTTGAAGATAAAGAGGATCTGATCGAGGATATCAGACAGGCACTTGAAGATTAGGCAGGAGAAAAACAATGGCAGAGAGCAGGATCCTTATTGTAGATTTCGGTGGGCAGTATAATCAGCTGATCGCCCGCCGTGTCAGAGAATGCGGAGTTTACTCTGAGATCCATAATTACGATGAAGTGGATGCAGCATCCGTGCGTGCATTCAGCCCGGACGGGATAATATTCACGGGCGGACCTCAGAGCGCTTATGGAGAAGGTGCGCCTTCGATAGACGACGGCATATTTTCGCTCGGCATTCCTGTTCTTGGCATATGCTACGGAGCGCAGCTCATGGCGTACCGTCTCGGAGGAAGCATTGATTCCGCTCCGACAAGTGAGTATGGCCGTACTGAAGTCACAATAGATGACAAGGGAGGGATACTGGCGGCTGCTGACGATGTCAATACTTGCTGGATGAGTCATACTGACTACATCAGCTGCCCGCCTGAAGGCTTTGTGATCACGGCTCATACGGATGACTGCCCTGTAGCCGGCATGGAGGACAGGAAGAGGGGCTTTTATGCTGTGCAGTTCCATCCTGAAGTGAATCATACCGAGCATGGAGCTGAGTTCATAAGGAGCTTTGTACTCGATGTATGCGGGTGCAGCCAGGACTGGCAGATGGATTCGTTTGCTGAGACACAGATACAGGCGGTCAGGGAGAAGGTAGGCGATGGCAGAGTCCTTCTGGGCCTGTCAGGAGGCGTGGACTCTTCAGTAGTTGCCGCTCTTCTGGCAAGGGCTGTAGGGCCTCAGCTTACCTGTGTGTTTGTAGACCATGGTCTGCTGCGCAAGAATGAAGCTGATGAAGTATCGGAGGTATTCGGAAGCGGAAAACTGTTTGACCTCAATTTCATCAGAGTGGATGCAGCCGACAGATTCTATTCGAAGCTCGCCGGAGTGACAGAGCCTGAGAGCAAGCGCAAGATCATCGGCGAAGAGTTCATAAGGGTGTTTGAGGAAACGGCGAAGAAGATAGGCAGGGTCGATTTCCTGGCGCAGGGAACGATCTATCCGGATATAATCGAAAGCGGCCTCGGAAAGTCCGCCGTAATAAAATCACATCACAATGTCGGAGGTCTTCCGGACTATGTTGACTTCAGAGAGATAATCGAACCGCTCAGGATGCTGTTCAAGGATGAGGTGAGGCAGCTCGGAAGGGAACTCGGACTGCCTGAATACTTAGTAAGCAGACAGCCGTTCCCGGGACCGGGACTCGGCATACGAATCATAGGCGAGGTGACGGCTGAGAAGGTACGCATCGTTCAGGATGCGGATGCGATATACCGCGAAGAGATAGCCAGGGCCGGACTCGCCGGCTCGATCAGCCAGTACTACGCGGCACTCACCAACATGCAGACCGTGGGAGTCATGGGGGATTTCCGCACCTACGATCACGCGGTCGCCCTGAGGGCGGTCATTACTTCAGACTTTATGACAGCAGAGGCTGCGCATCTGCCGTGGGAAGTGCTCGACCGGGTCATGACGCGGATAGTGAATGAAGTCGATCATGTCAACAGAGTGTTTTACGATCTTACGAGCAAACCGCCTGGGACTGTGGAACTCGAATAAACTTTTGACTTTAATCATCAGAATGACTCGGCCGGACTGCAGCTGAGTCATTTTTTTAGTGTATAATCATTGTTACAGTTATATTGATCATTAATGGGTGGGCAGGATGATATACGTTGTAAGACATGGAGAAACTGAATGGAATGCGATCAATAAGGTTTTAGGGCGGACTGATATACCGCTTGATGCCAGAGGGTTACAACAGGCGCAGGAGCTTGCCCTTTCTCTGAAGGACCTTAAGACAGATGTCTTCCTTTGCTCGCCGTTATGCAGGGCAAGACAGACAGCTGATGCTGTTTCAGCTGTGACAGGCATGCGTTATACAGTCGACGACAGACTGATCGAGCAGGACTTTGGCAGGTTTGAAGGTGTCAACAGGTTTGACACTGAGTATCAGAAAGCGAAGAGGGAATACTTTGCCAGATACCCCGGCGGAGAATCGTTTTTTGATGTGGCAGCCAGAGTCTTTCCGCTGATAAAGGAACTGGACGGGGCAAACGCTCTTCTTGTTACCCATGGAGGCGTTTGCAGAATAATCCGTAGTTATTTTGAAGATATGGGTAACGAAGAATTTGTACGATTCTCTCAGGAAAACTGCGAGGTCAGAATGTACGGCAATACAGCAGATCCTGTAAGATAAATTCGGATACGGAAAGGAACAGCATTCAATGAAGATCGCATGGTTCTGTATTCCGGCGCACGGGCATACCAACCCAACGCTCGGACTCGTTAAGACACTTACTGAAGCCGGACATCAGGTCTGGTATTTCTCGTTTGAAGAATTCCGGCAAAAGATAGAAAGTGCCGGCGCAACTTTCATTAGCTGTGACGGAT
>JAFVPI010000044.1 GCA_017505405.1 Mogibacterium sp. | reverse complement strand
TTTTCTGAGTGAGATCTCCAGTTTTTCTGTTTTTCTCCGAGTATATCCTGGATGTCTTTTTTCAGCGCGTTAAGTGAGATCTCAAGATTGTTAAGCGAGTTAAGTTCATCAGGCTTATCTTTGAGCGATTCGATGGTGTTTTTGTAGTTTTCAATGTTTTCCTTTAGTGCTCTCTCTTTTTCTTCTATCTCTCTTTCTTTTGTTTCTAAATCTTCTATCCGTTTTTTAAGCCCGCTGATTTTTTCCCTGAGTTCATCGCGCCTGATGTAATCCTGTTCCTGCCTTGCGATTGCTTCGGCTTCTTTAGTGAGGGCATCAGCCTGAGGCCGCTTTTCTTCTGCCGAATTAAATTTTTCAGCTGCCTTCTCCGCTTCGTCTTTAAGCCTGTTCAGCTCTTCATTGCTGCTTCCGATACTCTTCTCCGCATCTGTTCTTTCCTTACATTTTGCACTCCAGCTGTTGAAAGCAGGCGCTACGTTATATGAAGCTTTTTTCTGCTTAGCAAGCTTCTGACCAAGTGAATCCATTTCGGGCTTCTTTTCATCGAGCTGTTTCTCCTGCTCCTTGAGTCCATTCAATCTGGTGATGAATCCATTATTGATCTCTGCAGTAGAGAGTTTTTCTTTGAGTCCATCAAGGATCCTGTCTTCCTCTTTTATCTGTTCATGGACCGCTGCTGAGGACTCTTTATCGCTTGCAATGATCCTGCTGATAACATCAACAAATTCATCAGCATTCCAGGCGCTCCCGCTTGCTGCTGCTTTTCTCTGAAGTTCGCTCAGTTCGGTTTCCAGTTCAGATTTTTCAGGGGCCGCGGCATCTCCAAAATACTGTAAGATGCTGTTTTCTGTGCGGATCTTCTCCTTGCTGCTGGCATCAAGACGATCTTTCAGCCGGTATTCTATGTTCTTATAGTTTTCCGTCATGAAGATAGTGCGGAGAATCTCTGTCCTTTGTTCTGTCTTCGCGAAAAGCAGATCACGAAACTCTCCCTGAGCTATCATTGCTATCTGTTTAAACTGTTTTTCATCGATGTGAAGAAGATTTTTCACTGCGTTTTCTACCGGCTTAAGTCCTTCTACAGGTGCTTTATCTTCCTCAAAGAACACTGCAGTTTCCGGCTGTTGGATAGTCCCTTCTCCACGAAGCTTTTTCCGTTCATATGAAGGTTTCCTGAGGACATGATAGTTCCTGCCCTGATGTGAAAAGTGGAAATCGACATAGCTATCACATTCCGGATCAGCATACTCGCTTCTCAGGTTCTTAGTGTCACGGTAACGGCCGCTGGTAGATCCATACAGCGCATAGCAAATGGCATCAAAAATCGTTGTCTTTCCTGCGCCGGTATCTCCGGAGATAAGAAACAGACCTCTTTCCTCAAACTGATCGAATTTGATTTCCGGGATCTCTCCTGCATATGGACCGAAAGCACTGATTTTAAGTTTAACTGGCTTCATCGATCACACCTGCCTCTCTTGCTGCCGACATCATCACATCAAGCTCCTCATCGCTGATCTCCACTCCATACATTTTCAGATAGAAATCTGAAATGATTTCCTCGAATGATCTATCGCTTACTATTTCGCCTATATCAAAATTCTCAATTTCCTTTGTGTGAGAGTTCTGATAGTCGATTTTTATTGTATTTGGATAGTACTGTTGCACTATACCCATAACATCATTAATCATTTCTTCGTCAGTCAGAGTTACATACATATAGTCTTCAGGATCAACGATATTTTCTGCTTTCAGCAGCTGATCGAGTCTTCCCGTGATATGCCTGAGGTCTCTCAACGGACTTAGCGGCAGCAATTCAACATCAACCGATCCCTTTTCTTCGATATCTATCAAAGGAACGGATTTGCTGCTGACAGCCTCATTCAATGAGTATTTGAGAACAGAGCCTGCATATCTTATATAGTCATATCCAACGCTCTGCGGAGAATGCAGATGTCCCAATGCCACATAGTCAAAGGCTTTGAATATCTCACTGCTTATCTGCTCAATAAGTCCTACGTTCTGAACTGAGGCACCTTCAGAACCTGCAATCTGAGGCGCTGAATTTCCGACAACAAATTGATGCGAAATGAGAACATTTCTCTCCGACCAGTCAATATCGGCTTTGCTGATCACTGTTCTCACCGCATCCTCATAAGTCTCTATTGAGCCGTCGGGATAGTAGTGCCTTACCTGCGAAGCTTTTACGAAAGGTAACATATAAATATTTATCGTCCCAAATTCGTCTTCGGCAGAAACTTTTGCGAGCTCACCATTGAATACTGAAACAATGTGTATTCCCCGGCTTGAGAACAGCCTGCTTCCGTATTCCAGCCTTTGTTCTGAATCATGATTGCCGCTGATAATAAATGTCCTGATATCGCGGGCTGCAAGCTCGCTGATAAAACCATCCAGCAGATTTACCGCTGCCTCTGACGGCATGCTCCGGTCATAGACATCACCCGCTATCAGGACAGCGTTCACACCGTTTTCCTTTACAAGCTCCAATACCTGACCCAATATATATTCCTGATCCTTTATCAGGCTGTACTCACCCAGTGTTTTTCCGAGGTGCAGATCCGACAGATGTATGAATTTCAATTGGTCCCTCCGTTTTTCTCATGCAGGCACAATCCTGCAAGAAGACAGTTTTCACAATCAGGCTTTCGCGCATGGCAAACCTTCCGGCCATGGAAAATCAGAAGATGGTGGGCTCTTGACCACTGCTCTTCCGGAAGTCTTTCCATGAGCATTTTCTCGACGCCCTCCGGATCCTTAGCGCATGTAAGGCCGATGCGGTTGGATACCCTGAAAACATGCGTGTCGACAGCGATCCGCGCTTCACCGAAGCCTTCAGCGAGCACCACATTGGCGGTCTTTCTTCCGACTCCGGGAAGCTTAACGAGGTCTTCGAACCGACCCGGGACTTCTCCTCCGAAGTCAGAGACTAGCATTTTCGATAAAGCCACTATATTCTTTGACTTGTTTTTATAAAGTCCTATGGTCTTTATGATTTCCTGCACTTCGAGCGGATCGGCTTCAGCCATAGCTTCTGCTGTAGGATATTTCGCGAAAAGCACCGGTGTCACCTTGTTGACTGAGACATCCGTGGTCTGGGCTGAAAGCATCACGGCTGAAAGCAGCTGAAAACGCGTTCCGAAGTCAAGCGCGCATGCAGCCTCAGGATGCATTATCTCAAGCCTGCTCAGTATTTCGGTTATGTGTTCATCAGAAATCAGTTTGTCCATAATAATTCCCCTTATATCAGACAGGCAGCAGACTTATTGCTGCTGCCGTTAAATCCGGGTCTATAACAGTATTCCGAGTATCCTCGAAACAAGCGGTGTAAGTATCAGATCGGTAACATTGAACACGATCAGTGCGAGCAGTATCCATGTGCCGTACTGGTACACCTTATACCACCAGCTGTATCTGTCGAGCCTGAAGATCTGGGTAATGATCCCCCATCCATCAAGAGGAGGACATGGTATAAGGTTGAATACCATCAGAACTATGTTGATGGAAACGATATAGAAAATGATCAGGTATATATTGTATACGAGATCAGGCACAGCCGGTCCGCTGAACGCTTTCACCAGCGCCCTTGCCGGTATGGCAAAGACCGCGGCGAGCAGCAGGTTCATGGTAACACCTGCAATGCCAACCAGGAATTCATCTCTCCTTCTGTGCTTGTAATACCCCGGATCGATCTGCACCGGCTTTCCCCAGCCGAAGCCAACCAGAAGAAGTGCCAGAAATCCCATCCAGTCTATGTGGGCAAGCGGATTTATGGTAACGCGTCCCTGCCTTCTCGGTGTGGGATCGCCGAGCTTGTCGGATACCCATGCATGTGCAAATTCATGAAAACTGAGTCCGATAATGATTCCCGGAAGCATCAGTATTTTTGTAAGTATCATATCTGCGTTCAATTGAGCGCTCCTTTCTATCAATATGAAGTCCTACAGTATCTCTGTAAGAAGCCTCGATATGGATTCTGCTGCCTTTTCAAGATTTGAGATATTGTCCCTGTCCTCCTGAGTGTACGGGCGTGAAAGACTGATATCGTTCATGAACCGCGAGTCCAGATCTTCAGTTACGTCACGGTCATATATAAATGCATTGGATTCGAAGTTGAGCCTGAAGCTGCGTATGTCGAAATTTGCGGATCCTACGGTGCAGACCTCTCCGTCGACGCTGAGAGTCTTGGCATGCAGGAATCCATTTTCATAAATGTAGATCCTTGCGCCGTCCTTTATGAGCTTGCCTGCATTATAAAGCGTTGTCCTGTAGACAAACGGATGATCAGGCATGCATGGCACCATGATCCTCACATCGATACCCGATCTGGCGGCCATGCGCAGTGATTCCATCATGGATTCATCCGGCACCAGATAAGGCGTCTGGATATATATGTTTTTTCTGGCATTCGTTATCATCTTCATGAACGCCATCTTGATTTCTTCCTTTTCGGATTCCGGTCCGCACGAGACTATCTGGATCGGTATGTCTCCTGTTTCAGACCTGAGCGCATATCTCACGGACTGATCTATAAGGTCGACTTCTTCCTTTGAAGCATAGCGCCAGTCCATGTAGAATCTCTCGTTCAGAGTCGTAAGGGCATTGCCTTTTATTATGAGCTGGGTGTCTCTCCAGTATCCGAACTTTTTCTTGTATCCGAGATACTCCCTTGCAATATTGAACCCGCCTATGTAGCCTGTCTCATTATCAATCACAGCAAGTTTGCGGTGGTTGCGGTAGTTGATCCTCAGATACAGATGCCTGATATACGGCTTAAAGAAGAATGCATATGAACCTCCGGCTTTTTTAAACTCCCGCAGATCTGTATATCCTATGCTTCGGCTGCCGAGAGCATCCATAAGGAGCCTGACCTTGACGCCTTCCTTAGCCTTTCTGGTAAGAAGTTCTATGAGCCTTCTTCCGACAAAATCGTCCTTTACTATGTAATAGCATAGCTTGATGGTATATCTGGCGTTCT
>JAFVPI010000043.1 GCA_017505405.1 Mogibacterium sp. | reverse complement strand
TTTTCTCAGGATGGAACGTGCCGTCTGCCGGAGCTTTTATCAGGCGCCTTATAGTCTGGCCTCCTACGTTTCCGGGTACACCGGTATTCGGGATCGCAGATCCTTTTCTTATGACCCTTCCAAGAGTATGCCCGCGTTTTGTTTCTATAACTGCGTGGCAGTCCTTGCCTGCCGTAAATCCGGGACCGACTCCGATGACCAGTTTCGCGTCACCGGGAGACGTTCCTGTGTTTCTTTTGGCGAGGATCGCGTCAACGACAACTTCAGGCTTCAGGATCTTTACTATTTCTGCCTCCGGATCCTCCAGCACTGGGATCACTCCCCGCGCCAGACAATCCCTGACCTCATCTATATTTTCAGCTTTTTCGGCCTTAACATCCTCAACTGCAGTACTTCCAAGACGGATGGCTTCCGAGAAAGCCACCGTCCTGCGTACCGCCAGAGGCACCGGCAGATCCGTCATGACCACATCGATTTTCGAATGATGCAGCCTCAGCGCTATTCCGCTGGCGAGGTCGCCGGCACCTTTAATGCATACTAACATCTTGTTTATACCTTTTGTAAGTTACCCTAACACCTCAATTCGCCAGCTGCGTCGGCGAGAACGCCTTCTCCGCTACGCTCATTTCAGTGTTACGGTAACTATTTAATCATCCAATCAAGTAACTGTAATTTTCCTTAACAGCCGCGATGAATGCCGCTATGCCTTCAGGAAGCTTTCCATCGTTCAGGTCATAGTCAGCGGCGTTTCCGAACAGTCTTACGCGCACCTTATCACCCTCAAGCGGCAGGAATCCGTTGTTCTCGCTGTCCGCGAAGTCTTCCTCGCTCCAGAACAGAGTGAATTTGTCCTTGTACGGACGTCCGCTGTACGGACAGAATATAGCGCAGTTGCCGCACTCGTTGCACATACCGTCGACATGCAGGATCTGCGGTTTTTCGAAGAACGGAACGTCGATGACGACGTTTGCTCTGTTCGGGCAAACATCCGCGCATACCTCGCAAACTGTTGAGCATCCGAGGCATCTGTTGTCCGGCTTGTCAGCAGGAGGATCAACGAGATCACCCTTGCGGGCGAGAAGCTTCTCCATGTCGCCCTTTGCATCAAGTTCAGCATACTTGCTGAAGTCAGCTCCGACGATAGCCGAAGCAATGGTCTGTGCGTCAGCGATGGCTTTTACTACTGTAGCAGGACCTCTTCTGCAGTCGCCTGCTGCGTAGAGTCCAGGTACTGTAGTCATGAGGTTTTCATCCACGACAGGTTTTCCCTTTCCGTCGATCTCCGCGCCTGCAGCTTCGTACAGACCTGTCTTTATCCTTTCACCTACAGCGCAGATGACTGCTGTTGCAGGAACCTCACAGAATTCGCCTGTGCCCACAGGTGAACGTCTGCCGCTTGCATCAGGCTCTCCGAGCACGTTCTTCTCGCACTTCAGAACTCCGTTCTCTACACCTTCCGGTGCGAGGAGTTCCATGAACTCTACTCCGTCCTCGATCGCCATTACCAGCTCTTCCTCATCTGCCGGCATGTTTCTTCTGTCTCTTCTGTATACAAGACGTACATGCTCTACTCCCGGCTGGATCTTAGCAGCTCTTGCAACGTCCATAGCAGTATTTCCGCCGCCGATGACGACTACGTCAGTGCCGAGATCTATCGATCCTGGTGCAGCCTTTACTTTCTCGAGGAACTCGAGAGCATCATACTCTTCACCGTATTTCAGAGCCTTGCGGCCGTGTGCCCATGCACCGATAGCCACGATGATGTCTGTGAAGCCCTCATCCTTGAGTTCCTGTACGGAAGCGATCTCTCTGCCTGTGACCATTTTTGCGCCGTATGCCGAGCAAAGTGCCACATCCTTGTCGAGAGCGTCATCGCCGATCCTGAATCCAGGGATCACGTAGCGAGGTACTCCGCCCATCTTATCGTTCTTCTCAAAGACTGTTACATCAGCACCTGCTCTGCTGAGGAACGATGCTGCTGCAAGTCCTGCAGGGCCTCCGCCGATAACAGCGACTTTCTTGTCTGCAGCTGCCGCAGCCTTGAGCTGAGGCAGAACCTTGTCGAATCCCGCCTCTGCAGCCATCAGCTTCACCTCACGGATCCTGAGCGCGGATTCATAGTGGTTTCTCATGCACCTGTCAGCACAAGTGTGCGGGCAGATCGTTCCTGTTGTGAACGGCAGAGCGTTCTTCTCGAGGATGATCTTAAGAGCTGTCTCACTGTCACCCTTCTCCATGGCTTCAAGATATGCAGGGATATCCTGCTCGATTGGGCATCCGCCGCTGCATGGAGCGTGGAAGCAGTCGAGCATAGGAAGATCCTCGCCGTTCTTGCGGTCAGGAAGCGGCTTTATAGGCTTCTGGTTTCTCGGTCCCTGAGACATCTCTACGAGAGCTCCGACCTTTGCGATATCCACTCCGCTGAATCTCTCGCTGCCGCAGTCCATAAGCTTTTCGCCGATCTGCGACATTCTCTGATAGCCGCCCGGTTTGAGGATGGTAGTAGCCATCGTGATCGGCCATATTCCTGCCTCGAAGATCTCCTTGATATTGAAGTAGTCAGCACCGCCGGAGTAGCTGATCCTGAGCTTTCCGTTGAACTGTTTCGAGATCTTTTCAGCAAGGTAAATGCTCAGCGGGAACAGGCTGCGTCCGGCCATGTACATCTCTTCCGAAGGAAGCTCGCCGGCCTTTACATCAACAGGGAATGTGTTTGTCAGCTTGACACCGAATTCAAGACCCTTCTCGTCGCAGAGAGCCTGCAGTCTCTCAAACATAGGGACTGCATCCTCCCACTGCAGGTCTTCGAGGAAGTGGTGATCGTCGAAAGCGATGTAGTCGAATCCGAGCGAATCAAGGCGCTTTCTTGCGAATTCATATCCGAGCAGTGTCGGGTTGCATTTGATGAATGTATTGAGGCCCTTCTCTGTGATGAGATAGGATGCTATCCTCTCTATCTCATCAGGCGGGCATCCGTGCAGTGTCGACTCGGTGATGGAATTCGAGATCCTTGCAGGGATAGCCTTGATGAAATCCTCATCTACGTTTTTGAGTCTGCCGTCCTTTACAGCCTGGAGGGATACCTCCATTGCATTTTTGAATACTTCCGTATCCGAGGCATCCTTCATCTCTTCGATGTATTTGTTTACCTTCGGCGTCTTGATACCTTCAAGATCGTATCCTACTGACATGTTGAATACGAAACCGTCAGGATCACCGAGGCCGAGTTCCTTAGCGAGGATCTTGCAGACGAACCATGCCTTTACGTACTCCTCGTAAGCCTGCGGTACATAGAGCTCGGTCGACCATTCGCAGTTATAGCATTCGTCGTGAGCTGTGATGCACGGTTTTGCTACACAGGCAGCGAGTTCCGCTCCGTCCATTACCTGGACCGTCTTAAGTTCGAAGAATCTGGAGCCTGCAACATATGATGCGATGATGTTCTGTGCCAGCTGCGTGTTAGGGCCGGCAGCAGGTCCGAACGGCGATTCGATCTTCTCATCGAAGATAGGGAGCGCCTGTCCGTTGCTATGTTTTACCAGTTTGGAAACTCCGAAGATGCTTCCGCTCTTTTCGTACTCGTCGAGCACCCAGCCAAGCAGTTGTGCATATGGCATTGGTCTCATAATGTCACTCATAAACTACCCTCCATTTATATCTATCCTAAACTATATCCCTGAGCCTCAAAAGTTCCTCTCTCGGGTACGCCTCTCGGCTCAAAATTTGCGACGCATCGGTTTCGGGCTCGTACTTCGCAGTGAACTGCTCGTTCTCCCCTCGAAACCGGCTGCAAATTGGCCCCTCGTTCGGATACTTTTGAGCCTCTTAATTATCGTTAGTATTCTCTATGATTGAGTTCGCCCCAGAGCTTCTTGCTCTGCTCGAGAGTCCAGGCATTGATCGCCTCTTCATCTATATCCACGAATTCTCTGTCCTTATACAGGACTTTTCCGTTGATAATCGTTGTTCTGCAGTTTTTGCCCATCATTCCGAAGATCATGTGGCCGTCGATGTTCTCGTCCGAGAACGGTGTGAACGGCTTGTAATCCATTACGATGACGTCAGCTGCAGCGCCTTCCTTCAGGATACCCAGAGGCTTCTTGAAGTACTTGGCAGCGATCTTTCTGTTGTTCTCGAAGAGCATCGTGACATCCTCGCCCCATGCTACATTCGGCATTGCTGCGTTGTGTCTCTGGATGATCAGGAAGACCTTAAGGCTCTCGAGCATGTCGTGGGTATAAGCGTCTGTACCCATGCCTACTGTGATGCCCTTTGCCATCATCTGAAGCACAGGTGCACAGCCTACCGCATTGCCCATGTTCGACTCAGGGTTGTTGACTACCATGGTGCCGGTCTCCTTGATGATATCCATCTCAGCCGGGCTCACATGGATGCAGTGTCCGAGCAGGGTCTTCTCTCCGAGCAAGCCGTTGTAGAGCAGCCTGTTGATTGGCTTGCAGCCGTAGTTTCTGAGGCTGTCATAGACATCGTTCATGCCCTCGGATACATGGATGTGGAAGCCTGTCATGCCGTCGTTGGCCTCTACCATCTTCTCGAACGTCTTGTCTGAGATGGTGAAGAGAGCATGTCCGCCGAACATGGCTTTGATCATGTCGTCATCCTCTTTGATAGCCCACTTCGCGAAGTCTGCGTTCTCCTGGATGCTCTGTGCCGTCTTCTCTTCTCCGTCTCTCTCAGATACCTCGTAGCAGAGGCAGGATCTCATGCCGAGTTCCTTTGCTACATCCTTGATAGCGAAGAGCGATCCCGGGATCTCGCAGAAGCTTGCGTGATGGTCAAAGATCGTAGTAACACCGTCTCTGATGCAGTCCAGGATAGTTGCATAGGCACATGCCTTGGTGCCGTCAATCGTCAGATGTCTGTCGATATTCCACCATGTACCGTCAAGCACCTCGAAGAAGTTTGTCGGGTTGTTTCCTGCAATAGCAAGACCTCTTGCAAGTCCCGAATAAATATGTGTATGGGCATTGATGAGTCCCGGCATAATGATACCGCCCTTAGCGTCAACGAATTCCGCATCAGGGTAAGCTGCCTTCATATCTGCGAACGAGCCAACCGCCTTGATGACTTCTCCATCGATGACGACAGCTCCGTCCTTCAGATAAGGAAACTCAGGATCTCTTGTAATCAGTTGTCCGTTACCAATTAATAACATTTCATTCCTCCTCTCCATCATTTTTTCGGCCGCTGCTGTCCCGGACATATCCCTTCCGGAATTAACACTCCAGGTGATGCGTGAAGTGGTATATGCTTAAGGGCCGCTATTCTGTTTATACCCGTTGGTTTATCAAAATCAGCTGCTCCGTGATCCCGGGCAGGATATGCTCCGGCGCGCGGCCGTATCTCTATTTGATCCGCCCGAGTTCTCTGAGTATCTTTTCAGGTGTCATCGGCCAGCTTCTGACCCAGACTCCGCAGGCGTCGTGGATGGCGTTTCCAATCGCAGGAGCCGCACCGTTGCACGCGATCTCCGATATGGACTTTGCTCCGAACGGTCCGTCCGGATCGTCCACGTCTATGAGTACTGCCTTGAAGTCGTCAGGCTGCTCTGAGATCATCGGGACTCCGTAATCTGTCATGGTCGCATTCACGCAGCGCCCGTCCTTATCGAGTATCATGTCCTCATACAGGCTGTGGCCTATCGACTTGAGCGCCGCTCCGTACATCTGGCAGAGCGCTGCCTCAGGATTTATAGGTGTACCTGCATCCTGTATCGCATAGAACTTCTGCACCTTGATCTCACCGGTCTTCACGTTGACAGCGACCTGTGCGAAATGCGCTCCGTAAGGTACGGATGATGCCGCTGTAGTGAAACTTCCAGGAGCGATCAGGTGTCCGCGGCCGGTTCCTGAAGTTGCGGTATGGATTATGTCATAATACGATAACTCTTTACCGGTCTTCTTCGACCTTGCCACTCCTGGCCAGTCGACCTCTATATCATCCTTGTCTTCTCCAAGCTGATATGCTGCCTCATCCAGTATCTTTTCCTTAAGATTCGTGGATGCAACTACTGCCGCGTTGCCGCTGAAGAATGTTCCCGATGAAGCGTATGAGCCTGTATCAAAGGCACCTGAGTCTGTATCTCCGGAAAGCACTGTGATCCTTTCCATCGGTACGCAGAGTATGTCACTCGCTACCTTTGCAATGATGGTATCGAGGCCGGTGCCGATGTCAGCAGCTCCCGAAAGAACGATTATCGATCCGTCCATCTCGAGCTTGGCTATCGCATTCGCGTGATCGAGTCCAGGCAGTCCCGAGCCCTGCATTATCATCGCAAAGCCCTTGCCGATCTTCCAGTCAGGGTCACCGCTCTCTTCGCGCTTG
>JAFVPI010000042.1 GCA_017505405.1 Mogibacterium sp. | reverse complement strand
GTGCTTTACAACCTCACGAACATCAACATCACGGAACGCATGCGTGAGATAGCCACAATAAAGGTGCTTGGGTTCTATCAGATAGAGGTATCGCAGTATGTGTTCCGCGAGAACCTTTTCCTGACAGCCGTTGCGGCTGTTGCAGGTATCCCGATGGGAGACTGGCTTCTCAAATTCGTGATCGACAATATTGTGCTGAGCATGATCTATTTTGAACCGCGGCACGGTCCGTACGACATACCGTTATCCGTAGCGCTGACGTTTGTGTTCGCGTTCCTGGTCAACATTGCGATGCAGAAGCGTCTCCGCGATGTATCCATGACGGAGTCGCTCAAATCTGTAGAATAGAAGCCGGGATGATCTCCGGGTGCGGCTTCTGAAAAGATCAAGATAGACTGTAAACCTGTAAAAATGTATAATCATACGAGAATAAAACGGAGGTAGCAAAATTTATGAAAACATTTACTATAGAGATGGAAGACGGCGGCGTTATGAAGGGCGAGCTTTATGAAGATATCGCACCTGAAACCGTAGCAAATTTCGAGAAGCTGGCAAATAAAGGATTCTATGACGGACTCATTTTCCACAGAGTCATTCCGGGATTCATGATCCAGGGAGGGTGCCCAAACGGAAACGGCATGGGTGGTCCGGGATATACGATCAAAGGCGAGTTCACGGCAAACGGATTCAGAAATGATCTCAGGCATGAGAGAGGAGTCCTCTCGATGGCAAGGGCAATGGATCCGAACTCTGCCGGTTCACAGTTTTTCATCATGACAACGACATCACCTCATCTTGACGGTCAGTATGCTTCTTTCGGCAAAGTGACCGAAGGCATGGAGACTGCAGACAAGATCGTGAATGCTAAACGCGATTTCAGAGACAAGCCCCTTCTCCCGCAGAAGATCAGGAGCATACGCGTAGAAGGATAGATGAAGGACAGCAGCTGGGAAAAGACTCAAAAGAAAATATTCGCGATGGTCTCGACCGGAGTGACCGACAGCAGGCTGAACCAGTGCTACGATATAGTCAGCACGCTTGCGCTTTTAGCAAACATTGTCTGTGCCTTTGCTTCGACTTTTGACAATCTTGACGCGAAGTACGGACTTCTCTTTGACTATGTCGATGAGATCACGGTATTCTTTTTCGCGATAGACTATGCGCTGAGGATCATAACTGCTGAGCAGCAGTTCAAAGGCTATTCAACAGGAAGGGCGATCGGCAGGTATGTGACCTCGGGATACGGCATCATTGACCTTCTGTCGTTTTTGCCTCATTACCTCCCTACGTTCTTCCCTGCAGGAGCCGCCGTGTTCCGCATGCTCAGGGTGGTCAGGATATTCAGGCTGTTCAGGATCAACGCGTATTCAGACTCCCTGTCTCTTATCGGGAATGTACTGAAAAAGAAGAAGACGCAGCTGCTGGCATCGGTATTTGTCATTGTACTGCTCATAATGGCTTCAAGCCTTTGCATGTACAGTGTCGAACACGAAACACAGCCTGATGTATTCAGAAACGCGTTTTCGGGCATATGGTGGGCGACATCGACCATGCTTACCGTCGGCTATGGAGATATATATCCGGTCACACCGATAGGACAGTTCCTCGGAATAATAATATCTTTCCTCGGAGTAGGGCTGGTTGCCATACCAACGGGTATCATTTCCGCTGGATTCGTTGAAGAGTATCAGCTGGCAACGCGTCTTGCAGACATAGAGCAGGAGAAAGACGTCCGGTTCATCAAGGCATCCATCGATCCGGGAGATGCGTGGATAGGCAGGACCATAAGTGAGGTAGCTATGCCGAGCGGCTCGATAATCGCTCTGGTCATAAGGGACGGCGAAACGCTTGTGCCAAGGGGCGATATAGAGATAATGCTGGGAGACAAGCTCATAATCTGCGCGGAATCCGCTACGGAAGGTATGCTTGAGGATGTAAAGGAAGTTGTCCTTGGGAGAAACCATCCGTGGAACAACCAGAAAATCAGAGATCTGGATATATCGCGCCAGACATTCATCGTGCTGGTCGAAAGAAATGGCAAAACGGTCAAACCGGATGGGGACCTTGTTTTGCTGGAAGGCGACAAAGTGCTGATATATACCAAGGAAAACCTTAGAAAATACATGAAAGAGCCGCTGTTCTAGGCGGCTCGAATCATTATGACACCGATGAAGAAAACTACTATTTGTTATTTAATGAATAACGGCAGCTGGCTTATGCTTTACCGTGACCGCAAGCCCGGTGACATGAACGAGGGGAAGTGGATAAGTCCCGGCGGCAAGGTAGAGAAGGGCGAGACGCCTGATGAATGTGTAGTTCGTGAAGTGCTCGAAGAGACCGGACTCAGACTGAAGTCATGGATATTCCACGGTGTTATAGAGTTCAGATCCGATGAATATGAAGATGAGGATATGTATCTGTATTCGTCTTCGGACTTTGTGCCTGCAGATGATGAGGCAGCCCGTATATTTATCGAAACGGGCAGGTACGAACCGCCGGAATGCAGCGAGGGCGAGCTCGTATGGGTCCCTCACGAAAAGATGCTGGACCTTCCGACCTGGGAAGGGGACAGGGCTTTCCTGACGGAGCTGCTCGGAGGAGCGAAAGAGATCAATATGCGTCTGCAGTATAAAGGAGAGAGCTGCACGGTAATAAAAAAGCAAGAAATCAAAACTCCGCGGTGATGATGCCGCGGAGTCTTTTAGTTTTGATCATGAGGCTTTGCTAGCCTTCGCTGTCTTCGTCCTTTACAAGACCGTGTTCGTCGATATTGCTTTCATGGCCGGCCTGATCAGTGCTGTAACGAACG
The DNA here is from genome assembly GCA_017505405.1 of Mogibacterium sp. Lineage (GTDB taxonomy): Bacteria > Bacillota > Clostridia > Peptostreptococcales > Anaerovoracaceae > Crickella. The sequence goes on along the minus strand of JAFVPI010000042.1, from coordinate 15,048 downwards.
ATGCCTTCCTCGTCGGCAATGAAGAACAGGTAGTCATGTTTCTCATAATTCAGAGTTGCATCGATAGCGTCACTGACTACCTGGCAGATTGGCCCCGGAGGCAGTCCTGCGAACTTTCGCGTGTTGTACGGATTGGTGCTCTCAAGCTGGCTCACCTTGAGATCGACTCTGTCTTCCTGGAAAATGTAGCAGACTGTTACATCCGATCCGAGCGACATGCCCTGATCGAGTCTGTTCATGAATACGCCGGCGACTCCGGCCTGATCTTCAGCCGTCGCTTCCTTTGTAACTATGGAGGTCAGCGTCAGGAGCTCATGTACGGAGAAACCCGAAGCCTGGATGGCATCCTTTCGCTCGGTCAGCACCTCGTCCATTCTGTCGAGACACATCTCAGTGAATCCTTCAATGTCTGAATTATCTGATGTTACAAAGTATGTATCTGCATACAGATAACCCTCAAGCGGATACATGACATCCTTGTCAAGGATCTCGTCGGTGAGGAACCAGTACTTGTCGATCAGCTGGTTCAGATACTCCTTATCAGACCACTTTTCGAGTATCTCATCAGCCGTGTAAGGCAGCTGCTCGGATATCGCTTCTGCGACTTGCTGCAGCCTTGCCCCGTCCTTTACCTCGACCGATTCCTTGGAGATATACTCAAAGGTTCCTTCGTTTATAATGGTCATGATCTCCTTGAAGGACATCGACGGGCTGAAGATATAGGTGTTTGCCTTGAGGCTGTTGTATCCGCCTATCCTGCCGTTGACCTTGGCACAGAACTTATTCTTTACAAGCCCGGCATCATCAAGTATCTCAACGATCGCTGATGCTCCGCTGCCGTTAGGGATCTCTACGACAACTTTTTCTTCACTGCCCGGATCTACCGGCATAAGACCGAGTGTATAATAGCCGCCGGCCCCGACTAACACTGCCAGTACAAGTATCAGCAGCGCAAGGCATCCGCAGCCTTTGTTTTTCTTTTTCTTTTTCACTTTTACTGTTTCGGCCTGCTGTATGTCTGCTTCAGCCTGCCTTGCGGCTCTTTCTTCTCTGGCTTCTGCACGTTCTACACGACTCATTGGCCAACCCCTTTCGTTTATTAATTGATTATGTTGTGGTATAATATACTAAGTATGCGGCAACACAGATAGTAAGATTTCATCTCTGCGGCAATGCCGATACAATCATTGAAACCATTCTAATTATATAAGATAGGAGAAAAAATGACAAAGGGTTCCGTTAAAGCGTTCCTCGAGCGCAAGAATATTGAGATAAGTGCCAAACGTTATGGTATCGATGCACTTTCTGCCATGGCGCAGGGCCTTTTCTGCTCGCTGCTCATCGGTACTATCATCAATACGATAGGCACGCAGTTCCACATCGGATTTCTCACAAACCCGGTATGCACCATCGGCGGGGCTGACTATACAGTAGGAGGTCTTGCGGTCGCCATGACCGGACCGGCCATGGCTATAGCCATAGGATATGCATTGAAGTGTCCTAATCTGGTGCTGTTTTCACTGGCAACGGTAGGTTTCGCTGCCAATGGACTTGGCGGCGCAGGCGGACCGCTCGCTGTTCTCATAGTTGCTATCATAGCTGCTGAATTCGGAAAGGCAGTTGCAGGTGAAACGAGAGTCGATATTCTCGTTGTACCTCTGGTCACAATAGGTGTAGGTGTTGCACTTGCGGCATGGTGGGCCCCGGGTCTCGGAGCTGCTGCGATGAAGATCGGAAACCTTATAATGTGGGCGACCGAACTCAGGCCGTTCATGATGGGGATACTCGTATCCGTAATCGTAGGAATGGCGCTGACTCTTCCGATATCTTCGGCAGCGATCTGCGCAGCCTTCGGGCTGGTAGGTCTTGCCGGCGGCGCTGCTGTTGCAGGCTGCTGTGCTCAGATGGTCGGTTTTGCGGTAATGTCATTCCCTGAAAACAAGTGGGGCGGCCTCATAAGCCAGGGCATCGGCACATCGATGCTGCAGATGGGAAATATCGTAAAGAACCCGCGCATATGGATAGCTCCGACACTGGCATCGGCGATCACAGGACCTATCGCTACATGCGTATTCAAGCTCCAGATGAACGGAGCTCCTGTATCGAGCGGCATGGGAACCTGCGGTCTGGTAGGGCAGATAGGTGTTTACTCCGGATGGGTAAACGATGTGGCATCAGGCGCCAAGGCTGCCATCACAGGAATGGACTGGCTCGGACTGATCCTTATATGCTTTGTTCTTCCGGCTGTGCTGGCACCGCTGATCAATATGGGCTGCCGCAAGCTCGGATGGGTAAAAGACGGAGACCTGACTATCTGATAGTATGAAAGATAATCTGTACGACATAGCAATAATCGGGGCCGGTGCATCAGGTCTGATGCTGGCTGCTAATCTGGATATGGAGGGCTCTCGGGGTATCGTTCTCGAGGGCTCGCCTTGCATCGGAAGCAAACTCCTGATGAGCGGCGGCGGACACTGCAACATAACTCATGGAGGCCCAATAAAAGAATTCATTTATGCATACGGCAATGAGGGCCAGGCTCTGAGACGCTGCCTTTACAGGCACAATAATCTTGAGCTTGCAAAATGGCTTACAGGGCACGGTATAGAACTCGCGGACGAAAACGGCGAGCCCGTAGACTCATCCTATGGATCCGGAGGCATTGACAATGCAGGGCGTATCTTTCCGGCCTCGATGAGAGCCAGGGATGTGCTTGACGTGCTGCGCGAAGAAGCTTCTTTAAATGACTGGCAGATAGAGACTGATGCAAAGGTAAGCGGTCTCAGAAAAGATGGTCTGTGGGAGATCACACTTCTCAGCGGATACGAGATCTGGGCAAAAAACGTTGTGATCGCTTCCGGAGGAATAACTTATCCTGAGACGGGTTCTGACGGATCGATGCTTGATATACTGGAGGATCTCGGCGCAGACATCAATGAACCGAGACCCGCTCTGGCGCCTGTATATGTTGAGAACTATCCTTATTCTGAACTTTCCGGAATCTCGATCCCTGATGTCACGGTGATCGCGTTCAGCAGCGATGCTGCATGTACATGTAAGGGCAAGGCCGCAAAGATGAAGGGCGATCTGCTGTTCACTCATGAAGGCTTGTCCGGTCCGGTGATACTGAACATATCAAAATATGTGGAGCCGGGAGAGCTGATCAGGATTTGCTATAATAAGGAACTGCATGAGCTGCCGCGGCGCATGCAGGGCGTACTGCGTACCCGCTCACGGGGACTGCTCGGCGATGTGAGGACCAGTGTGCTTGCATCATTTCTTGATCATGATGACTTCATAGTCAGCGGCGTGGACAAACACGGCATGGTCACTGCCGGAGGAGTATCACTTGATGAGATAGACATGAAGACTATGAAGACAAAACGCTTCGATGGGCTTTATGTTATAGGAGAGGCGCTTGACGCAGACGGCATAACAGGAGGCTACAACCTGCAGCTTTGCTGGTCGACAGCCGCAGCGGCAGCGGACAGTTTGAGACCGACTGAATAAGGAATGAACAGGAGGAGAAGATGGTTTCATTTGAATGTGATTACATAGCCGGTGCACATCCGGAGATCCTTAAAAGACTGGCGGAGACCAATATGGAACCGCTTCCGGGATACGGCATGGATCATTATTCTGAATCAGCAAAGGAGAAGATCAGGGCGGCCTGCGGATGTCCTGATGCGGATGTGGAGTTTCTGACAGGAGGCACCCAGGCGAATTCCGTAATTATTTCCACCATGCTCAGGGACTGGGAAGGGGTCATCTCTGCAGAAAGCGGCCATGTAAGCGTGCATGAATCCGGCGCGATAGAATACAGCGGTCACAAAGTGCTGGCGATACCGGGCAGGGAAGGCAAGCTGGAGGCCGCATCTGTGAGGCGGTTCCTGAAGAACTTTTACAGTGATGTGACGCATGATCACATGGTGTTCCCTGGAATGGTATATATCTCGCATCCTACGGAGCTGGGCACGCTGTACAGCAAGGCGGAGCTTGAGGAACTCTCGGATCTTTGCCATGAATATGAGATCCCGCTTTATCTGGACGGGGCGAGACTCGGATACGGGCTCATGAGCAGCGCATCGGATCTCACGCTTGAAGATATCGCAAGACTCGTCGATGTGTTCTATATAGGAGGCACAAAGGTGGGAGCTCTGTGCGGAGAAGCTGTTGTCTTTACGAAAAATAACAAGCCTGCGCATTTCATGACATCTGTCAAGAAGAGAGGCGCTCTCCTCGCAAAGGGCAGGCTGCTTGGCATACAGTTTGACACTCTGTTCACAGACGATCTGTATTTCAGGATCAGCCGTCATGCGATCGATATGGCTGAGAGGGTAAAGGAGATCATCAGAAAGAAAGGCTGGAAGGTCTATATGGACTCGCCGACAAATCAGCAGCTGATACTCATGACAGAGGAAGAGATGGCTGAACTCGGAAAAACAGTCATATTCGACCGGTGGGGGATCTACGATGATACTCATACCATAGTGAGACTTGCAACAAGCTGGTCGACCACCGAAGAGGATATAGCAGTGCTCGCTGAAGCCTGATTTCTGCGGTGCCACGGCCGGCCTGTATCTGAAGATAAAAAATGGCGCAGCCTTGCGCCATTTTAAAGTGCTTTTCAATTATTACGGTAATGTTATTCTATGCCGGTAACTTTGTAATCTTTTGCTTCTACTGCATCCTTAAGCACAGCATCAGCTACCTCTGCCGACATCGATACTATCGCAGTGCCTGCCTCGTGGCTCACTTCTGCGGCTTCTACGCCTTCAAGCGCCTCAAGAGCTTTCTTTACGGCAGCCTCGCAATGCGGGCACATCATACCTTCGATCTTCATTGTTTTCTTCATCGGTTTTTCCTCGCTTTCATTGATCGTATTTCTGTCAGGCGCGGCATCTGCGGAAGCGCCGCCTTGTGATGAACTGTTATTATTTTCCACACCATTCCTGTTGCTGTCCCTGATGTCGAACAGATTGAGCCTCAGAGCATTTGTGACCACACAGAAACTTGAGAGGCTCATTGCGGCTGCTCCGAGCATAGGGTTAAGAGCCCAGCCAAATACCTTTATGAAGGCCCCGGCTGCCACAGGTATGCATATTGCATTATAGAAGAATGCCCAGAACAGGTTCTCATGGATGTTTCTGAGAGTCCTGCGTCCGAGCCTTACCGCCTTGACTGCGTCAGAAAGATTGCTGTTGACCAGTACTACATCTGCAGCATCCAGAGCAACATCAGTGCCTGCTCCAATAGCTATGCCGACATTCGCTCTCGTAAGCGCCGGTGCATCATTGATGCCGTCGCCTATCATTGCGGTGCGGCCCTGCGTCATGAGATCGCGGATGACCTCCTCCTTGCCATCCGGCAGTACTTCTGCTATGACTTCATCAACACCGACTTCTGCCGCAATGGCGTCGGCAGTGCTTTTTCTGTCACCTGTAAGCATGACGGTCCTTATGCCCATTTCCCTGAACTGCCTGATAGCGTCAACACTGTCTTCTCTTACCGAATCTGCAAGAGCAAGCAGACCCAGAAGCCTGCCGCCTTTTTCGAAGAGGACGGAGGTCTTCCCGGCAACAGAAAACTCCGCTGTCTCTTTCATGAGACGTTCAACATCCTCAGGTGCTACACCATTTGCCGTCATGAATCCTGCGTTGCCGCCGGCTATGCTCACTGCCGATGAACCGTCCCATGTGAAAGCTTTGACGCCGCCGCCGGGGACCTCGGTATAGTCGCTGATCCTCAGTGTGGTGCCCCCGATGTATTCGGAGATCGCCTTTGCAAGAGGGTGGGCGGATCTTGATTCGACAGCAGCGGCTACAGTAAGGAGCTCATCCTTTGATACTCCGCGGCAGGTGAAAACATCTGTTACTTTAGGATCACCGCCGGTGACAGTGCCTGTTTTATCGAGAACTGCGATCTCTATGCGGCCGGTCTCTTCGAGTGCTGCAGCAGTCTTGAAAAGGATGCCGTTTCTGGCTCCTACGCCGCTTCCCACCATTATCGCTACAGGTGTTGCGAGACCCAGCGCGCATGGGCAGCTTATTACAAGCACAGATATCGCTCTGGCAAGAGCAAACCCGGTATCCCTGCCGACTGCCAGCCAGATGATAAGAGTCACAAGCGCAATGCCTATGACCACAGGTACGAAAATTCCGGATACGCGGTCGGCGATCTTGGCGATAGGAGCCTTTGTTGCCGCGGCATCACTCACCATCCTTATTATCTGTGCCAGAGTCGTATCTTCACCGACTCTTGTAGCCTTGCAGCGGATGAATCCCGACTGGTTGGTCGTGGCAGCGGACACACTGTCGCCCGGCTGCTTGTCGACAGGAATGGATTCGCCGGTAAGAGCGGACTCGTTTACTGCCGAATTACCTTCGAGGATCACTCCGTCGACCGGAATGTTTTCTCCCGGATTGACCAGGAATACATCGCCTGCGCGCACCTGTGAAACAGGGATCTCTGTTTCGATCCCGCCTCTTTCAACGACTGCCGTCTGCGGGGCGAGCTTCATGAGGCTTTTAAGAGCATCGGTAGTCTTTCCCTTGGATCTTGCTTCGAGCATCTTGCCTACAGTGATAAGCGTCAGTATCATGGCTGCCGACTCAAAGTAGAAGCCATGCATATATGACATGACTGCTTCACTGTCCCCTGCAAGCTGCGCTCCTGTCATTGCGAACAGCACATAAGTGCTCCAGCAGAATGAGGCAGCACTGCCCATGGCTACAAGAGTATCCATGTTCGGGGCACCGTGAATGAGTCCTTTGAATCCATTGATAAAGAACTTCTGGTTTATGACCATTACAATCGCTGCAAGGAGCATCTGCATGATACCCATCGCGACATGATTGCCTTCGAAGAAAGCAGGGAGAGGCCAGCCCCACATCATATGACCCATAGAGAAGTACATCAGGATCAGCAGGAAACCAATAGATGCAAGAAGACGTCTCCTGAGGACCGGAGTCTCCCTGTCTTCGAGAGCAGCTTCATCAGCAGCAAAACTGCTCTGCTCTGTGCTCTGCATGGTATCGGACGCCTTAAGCCTGGCGCCGTAACCCGCGTCGGTTACGGCCCGGATGATCTCCTCGGGAGAGGCACTTCCCTCAACTCCCATTGAATTTGTAAGAAGGCTGACTGAACATGAGTCAACACCGTCCAGCCTGGATACAGCCTTCTCGACCCGTGCCTGACAAGCGGCACAGCTCATTCCGGTAACTATGTATTGTTCCATTTTACTTAAGCAAACCTTCCGCTTATTTCATCATTTTCTGAAGAGTGGCAACAAGTTCTTCAACGACTTCATCGTTGCCGTCTCTTATATCATTTCTTACACATGTGCGTATGTGGTTGGACAGGAGCACCTTGCTGAAGCTGTTAAGCGCCGAGTTGACGGCTGATGTCTGTATAAGAATATCGGGGCAGTATGCTCCGCGCTCCACCATTGCCTTGATGCCGCGCACCTGTCCCTCGATGCGGCTGAGCCTGTTTATAAGGTCTTTGTACTCTTCGGGACTGCGCTCCTTGTGCTTTTCACTGCAGGCACAGCAGTTTCCGGCTTTGCTGCTTTTGCTTTTCTCTTTTAAATCTTCCATATACAACCCCTTTTTGCTTTGATCGATTATACCCGGTAGGGGTATATCCATGTGTAATATATACCCTGCGGGGGTATGCGTCAAGGGCCTGACGATTCTTTTTTGATATACACTCCGGGTGGCTGTTATACATCAGCAGGAAACTGTTTTTTTGTGTATCGTTTCGTTTCCTGTTGTGTGCCCGTGCTCCAGCGTGATAAAATATTTTCAATAGTATGGGCATCTGTGTTCTCCGGTGCCCGCCGGCCGGAAAGGCCGTTTATGAGAGAAAAGAGAGAGGGAGAAAAGTGAAAGATCTAAAGCACCTGATGTATTTCGAGGACCTGCTGCAGGAGGCACATAACGAACTCGTTGCTCAGGCCCAGAAAGAGGGCATGAAGTGCATTGGCTATATGTGCGAGAACGTGCCTGAGCCTCTGCTCAATCTGCCTGGCTGCTTCTCAGCAAGACTCCGTGCTCCGCGCACGGGATCGATTGACGTAGGCACCTACTATCTGACCAGCTTCCTTTGCGAATATTCGAGAGCGATCCTCGAAAGAGCTCTCGAGGGAGGCTACAATTTCCTTGATGGTGTCATCACACCTGACGGCTGCACCATGCTCAACCGCTGCGTTGAGAACATGGATGTTCTGCAGGCTATGGGCAAGGATAAGAAGGGATTCTTCTTCGATTACATGGAGATCCCTATGAAGGCTGACTATAACGGCCTCAATCTCTACGTAGTCCAGTGCAAAAACCATATCCTGAAGCCTCTTGCAGAGAATTACGGCATCGATGTTTCTGATGCTGCCATCCGCAAGGCTGTCGCTGAGCACAACAAGGTCTGCGAGCTCATAAGAGCCATCGGAGATTTCCGTAAGCTTGATGAGCCTACTATCACCGGATATGAGTTCAGCGTTTTCTGCCTGGCAACCTATGTAGCGCCTAAGCATCTCATCATCGACAAGCTAGAGGAGACTCTCGAGGAGCTCAAAACAAGAAAACCTGATGCCAAGCCTTGGTTCAAGGCAAGGGTAGAGGTGGTCGGCTCCGAGGTCGATGATACCGACTTCATCAAACTGGTCGAGGAAAGCGGCGCGTTCGTATGCGCTGACAGATTCTGCTACGGTTCACTTCCTGGCAGAGACCCTATCTATCTCAACGATGAAGAGGATGCACTCACACAGCTCTGCAGTGCATACATGTACAGAGGCGAGTGCCCGCGCTATATGGATACCGTGACTATGGACGGCCGCCGTTCATATGTCGACGAACTGGCAAAAGAGTACAAGGCAGACGGTATCATTTATCAGCAGATGAAGTTCTGTGATCCTTGGGCTTATGAAAGAATGATGGGCTCACACATCCTCAGAAACAGGTATGACTGGCCGGTGCTCGCGGTAGACAGACCGTATGTGATCGGTTCATCGGGACAGATGCGCACACGTGTGCAGGCTTTCCTTGAGAGCATCGACATCAAGAAGATACAGAAGGAGGGGTAGTGATGGCAGTCAGAAAATTCAAGACCATGGTCAACCCTGAAAAGATAAAGGGCGATACAAGATACGGTGATCTTTACATACCGCATGGCAAGGTAAGAAAACGCCGTGAATGGCGCGGACTCGGCGATACACTTTATGATTATTCCAGATGGCTTGGCATAATGTTCACGCTCGGAAAGTTTGTAGCAGTACCGCGCAATATAAAATTCTTCTTCAGATACCGCTGGATGGCAAACTATCTGGCAGTACCGATGATGGTTGACAGATTCACACAGGGACTCAGAGGCGAGTATCTCAGAATGGCTCACGAAGAGCAGGATCTGATCATCATAGACGTTGCTAAGCTGCTTAACACTCTTGCACGCGGCGACCGCAGGACCGGAAACGATGAAGAGTTCTCAAAAATCAACGTTCTTGTTGATGAGAACGAGATGACAGCCGTCATGATGGGATTCCCTAACCTTAAGTGCACATCCCGTGAGACTCCTTCAACATACGTATCCGTACTGCTCAACCAGCATGCAATGGAGCACTATATCGACGTAGCTCAGGAATACGGACTCCCTGGCGATGTATGTCCGATGCCTGAAGCTGAGGCCGGTGTTTCGATAGACGACGATGCTCCTATCCTCGGTGCGTGTGCGGTACAGTGCAACACCACATGCGACGGCTCGCTGCTCGGTAACGGAGTCATCTCTGAAAGACTCGAGAAGGAAGACGGGATCCCTGTATTCCAGCTGCCTGCTCCTCTCCGCCATAAGGAGGACGACGTTCAGGAATACGCCGCAGAGGAGGTCAGAAGAGCTATCAAGTTCATCGAAGAGCATACCGGACACAAGTGGGACTGGGATTACTACTTCGAATGCGCAAAGAGAGTCAACTTCGCGACAAAGTGCCGCAACGAGTGGCTCGACATGAACAAGACGGACTATCCGCAGATCTTCGGCGGAAATCTGGCTCTTTACACAGAGACAACATACATGGCTATCTGCGGCAAGGTGCCTGAATTCGAGGTTGCTGACAGACGCCTCATGAAACTTGCAGAGAAAGCTTACAAGAAGAGAAAAATGGCTGCTCCGGAGTACCGCCACAGAGCGATCGTCTGGGGCGTTCAGTCACACTACTACATGGACTTCCTGGTATGGCTGCTCAACTGCTGGGGCATCGTTCCTCTGACAGACATGCTCTCGTGCATCAACACAGAGATGATCGCGGAGACTGATACTCCTGAGAACAGAGAACAGGCATACTACGACATGGCCATGCTGACAGAAGAAATGATCATGCGCAACCGTACACACGGCGGTTACAAAGTGCTGCTCGACGACCTGTTTGAGTTTGTTGAGGAGTTCAACGCAGACATGATCATCCTCTGGGAGCACATCACATGCAAGGCTCTGGATGGTATGCACGGACTCTTTGAAGATAAGGCAAGAGAACGCGGCATTCCTCTGATCTGGGTAGATCATCAGCTCTTCGACCCTCGTGTTATTTCGAGACAGGGCGTAAGAGACCAGGTCAACCAGTACATGAGAACGGTCATGCAGGAAGAACCGCTTGATCCTACACTCGAGATCCTCGATGACGAGAATGCATGGTAGAAACAGGGAGGCGTATATAATGAAAAAGAAACTCGCAAAAGCATTACTTTATGTCATGACCGGAGGCCTTGCGTTCTTTGTTGTGACATTCACAGTCTATTTCTTCAATCTTGACATGAAGCTGACATCGATGATCGAGCCGCTGCTGCTCAAGTGGTACGACAGGATCCCAAGGAACCAGCATCTGTAAAGAAACCGGCAACTATAGAAATTGCTTTTTCTGATCATGCTCCGGCGGCAAAACCGCCGGAGCTTTCATATTGGCTCAAATCCTGCCAAGTGAGCGGCAGGATTAAAAAATCTACAAGATTTGACAGAAAGTCCGGAAGACAGCAGAATTTGCCATTAGAAAAAATATGAAAAAAAATAAAAAATTTTTAATTCCTACCTTGACAATAGGAAAAGCGAGTGCTAATATGTGCATGAAAGGAAGAGTTAAACATAACTAACTTCACCATAATACTTTCATCCCTCTTACAATATCTATATCTACAAACAAAATTGCTGCCAACGGCAGCTTTTTTGTTTCTCTCCGGTAAAAGATTTGTGAATCCGGCTAGTTGATCAGTTCCGTGGAATAAAGGATGTGTTTGTGATATGCTTTGCTGCAGGGATTTATCGGGACGTGAGCCTGACTGGTTATAATAAAAAAGGGGAGAACTCAGACAATGGAAAAACCTTTTGAGAGAATATATCAATTCGATCTGGCGGATAAGCTTGAATCTGAAAAGAATCTGACAGACGAGGAATTTGCAGCGGTCCTGCTATGTGACGCGCCGGGCTTTGATGAGTACCTGGCTGAGAAGGCGAGGGCAGTCCGTGAAAAGTACTACGGCAAAGCTGTTTATATGCGCGGACTTATAGAGTTTACGAATATCTGCAAAAATAATTGCTATTACTGCGGCATCCGCAGGGATAATGCCAATACAGAGCGCTACCGGCTGAGCGAAGAGCAGATCCTCTCTTGCTGTGACATAGGATATGAGCTGGGGTTCCGCACTTTTGTGCTTCAGGGAGGAGAGGACCCTTATTACACAGATGAACTTATAGTTTCGATCGTCAGTGCTATAAAGGGCAGGTATCCTGACTGTGCGGTCACACTGTCCATAGGAGAGCGGGAGAAGGAGAGCTATCAGAAGTTCTTTGATGCCGGCGCGGACCGTTACCTGCTGAGGCACGAGACTGCAGACAAGAGCCATTATGAGATGCTTCATCCGGCAGAACTGTCGTTTGATCACAGGATGCAGTGCCTGAAAGACCTCAAGGATATCGGATATCAGGTGGGCTGCGGAATGATGGTGGGCTCGCCGTACCAGACGACTGAACATCTGGTGAAGGACCTCCGCTTTTTGCAGGAGTTCAAGCCGGAGATGGTCGGAATAGGACCGTTCATACCACATCATGACACGCAGTACGCTGACTACGCGGCGGGTACGGTAGAGATGACGGTCAGGCTGCTCTCTATAATAAGGCTGCTTCTCCCGGATGTGCTTCTTCCTGCCACGACTGCGCTGGGTACGATCGATCCGCGCGGACGTGAAAAGGGGATCCTTGCAGGCGCAAATGTAGTCATGCCTAATCTTTCGCCTTCGGACGTAAGGGGGAAATACCTGCTCTACGACAACAAAATATGCACCGGAGATGAGGCGGCTGAATGCATCCGCTGCATGGCTATGCGCATTTCTTCGGTAGGATATGAGACAGTGGTTGACCGCGGAGATCATGTTTCCTTTAGTATGGAATAAGATACAAAGCCGGAATTAAAAACCTATTGACTTACTAGGTTTTTAGAGCTACAATAGCGTCAATCAGAAATACTTGGAAAGGGACCGGAAAATGAAAAATATTATTCCTTCTCAATTGAATAAAAACTATTGGATGTGCTGTTGTCTGATGCAAAGCTCCCGGGCTCGATGTATGGCCGGGGTCTTGTCTTAGGATGACACGCACCTCGTCAGACATCAGACTCTGATCCCTGAAATCGAGTGACACGCCCGGGAGCATAAAAAGCCCCGGGCATTTAATTTTCATTCGAGGGATCGTGCAGGAGCAAACTAATATATAATAATTAAAGGCACTATTAAATTAATACGTAAATAGCACTAAAAGAAAGTGAGGATATAAAAATGGCTAATATTTATAAGGGAACACTTGGACTTATCGGAAACACACCACTTGTAGAAGTGATCAATATAGAAAAGGAGCTCGGTCTTGAGGCTACTGTGCTTGTAAAACTCGAGTATTTCAATCCGGCAGGAAGTGTAAAGGACAGGATCGCAAAAGCGATGATCGAGGATGCAGAGGAGAAAGGCCTGCTCAAAGAGGGCTCGGTGATCATTGAACCTACATCAGGCAATACCGGTATAGGACTTGCCTCGATAGCAGCTGCAAAGGGATACAGGGCTATCCTGACCATGCCTGAGACCATGAGCGTTGAGAGAAGAAACATCCTCAAGGCATACGGCGCAGAGATCGTTCTGACCGAAGGCGCAAAGGGCATGAAAGGCGCGATCGAAAAGGCAGCGGAACTTGCTGAGGAGATAGAGGGAGGCTTCATCCCGGGACAGTTTGTGAATCCTGCAAATCCGGCGGTACACAGGGCAACGACAGGTCCGGAGATCTGGAAAGACACAGACGGTGCCGTAGATATATTCATCGCAGGAGTGGGCACGGGCGGCACACTGACCGGTGTTGGAGAATATCTTAAAGAACAGAAGCCTGAGGTGAAGATCGTAGCGCTTGAGCCTGCTGACTCGCCGGTGCTCTCCGAAGGCAGAGCGGGAGCTCATAAGATCCAGGGAATCGGAGCCGGCTTTGTTCCGGATGTCCTCAACACTGCAGTTTATGATGAGGTGTATAAGGCTGACGGCCAGGACGCTTTCCATGCAGCCAAGCTGCTGGCAAAAAAAGAAGGCATCTCCGTAGGTATTTCTTCCGGAGCTGCACTCTATGCAGCGATCCAATATGCGAAGAAGCCTGAGAATAAAGGCAAGACCATAGTAGCCCTGCTGCCTGACAGCGGAGACAGATACTATTCTACAGCGCTCTTCACTGAATAGCGCTCACGCTTAAGAATGATCGCGCTGACTGCAGCTATCAGTGCAGCTGCGGCAAGCCATATACCTGCGATCCACATGGCAGCATCGGAGAAGACATCCTCCTGCATGATGTTGATAAGGTTGTCTTCATTAGGATTCAGGATCCAGAGATCATTATCAAAAAATATGTGATGGAACACGGTAAAGACGTGCGTGAAGTCAATGACACACAGCACGGCAATTATCGCAGTCATAACAGCTATGAAACCCAGAGACCTCAGATAACCCTTTGCGAGAAGGACTGAGGTCTTTTGCTTTCCGTTGTGTACGTAAATGTATATAACAAAAGCAGCCAGCAGAAGGCATGCGATGACGCGCACCCTGACCCCCTTAAGGAAAAGCTCCCTGCAGTCAGCAAGGTGGGCCTTTTCACGGTCAGTAAAGAAAGGAACGGTCACTCCGTCTATCGTTGCTTCGGTGTCATCCAGTGTATCGAGCCGGCCGATGCAGTATTCGAGCATGTCCTCCGTGACATGGACCGCATCATCAAGCGACATCTCACCCCTGACATTCGATGGGGTGTCGTATTTGGCATACTCATTGCGCCACCAGTCAGGCAGCCAGTAGCAGACAGCCTGTAAAGATGTGATGAGCAGGATGAGCAGCAGGCAGAGCCCGCAGACAAAAGCGGCTATATTATGTGTGATTCCGGATTCGTGTACTTTCTTCATGGCATATATTCTACCACGCTGTTGCTCAAAAAGTACAAATTAATACAGCTCACTTTAACACTTTAAAGCGCGAAAGGTGTATACTACATGAAACGGCAAACGAAAGAATGGTCAATGAAGCAGATGACCGTATGGGAAGGCGGGTAAATCATGATCACTGATAAAGAGCAGAAAAACATGCAGCAGTTCTACAGAGCAGTCCTTGCTCTTGAGAATGAGGAGGAATGCCGCAGGTTTTTTGATGATGTGGCAACGATAAAGGAAGTGATCGACCTTTCCGCAAGACTTGAGGTGGCCCGCATGCTTGACAGCGGGGCGGTCTTCAGTGAGATAAGCCGGGAGACCGGAGCGAGCTCAGCGACGATAAGCCGTGTAAACAAATGCCTGACCTATGGCGAGGGCGGATATAAGACCGTCATAGACCGGATAAAAGAAGACTAAAAAATGCCCCGCGAAGGCAATGTCATTTAGTTAAGATGACGAACAGATACTCCTTCACCAGAAATGGTGAGGGGGTATTTTTTTAATTACACCGCATGCCTTTTATCCCGCCCCCTCCGGGTGCGCGAAAGATTTCTAGAATATACTTGACACTACGG
>JAFVPI010000041.1 GCA_017505405.1 Mogibacterium sp. | reverse complement strand
CTGCTTGATATCAAAGGCAACATCTATCTCGTTTGCTATCAGGCTGCAGAGCAGCGACGGATCGTCGATGTCGTCTATGAGTGTTCTGCCTGCGGATTCACCCTGCCCTGTCAGCTCAAGGTACTTCATGTACAGCTGACGGAGCACCCTGATATTCGCCTGCATGCTTATGTCTTCCGTATCATTGTCGTAGTCTTCCGCGACCGTGTAGTCACACATCAGAAGATCGCCGGCTTCATAAATGTCTTCGATCCTGACTCTCTGCTCCACTACGACAAGGATGCGGACATAGTCCTCATTCTTTTTTACAACCTGCCTTACACGGATGATCACGCCCGTCATGTAGCAGTCGTCCATTTTCGGCGCGCTTACCGACGGATCCCTCTGCGAAGACACGACAATATATTTATCGCCGTTCATCGCTAGATCAACGGCGGCAAGTGACTTGTCTCTTCCTATATCGAATCCCACTATTGTCCCCGGGAAGAATGTCTGTCCTCTAAGCGGGATATACGGGACTCTCTTTATGCTTTCCATTCCGCCCATTATGCTTCCTTTTCAACTAAATGTTCGCTGCCTTTAGCCTCGCCTTTGAGGATAAGCACAGGATCTGCCTCGCCTCTGACGACGTCAGCGGTAATGATGCACTTCTCCACCTCAGGCCTGGAAGGCAGTTCGTACATGATGTCAGTCATCATTTTCTCAAAGATGCCCCTGAGCCCTCTGGCTCCGGTATTGAGAGCCAGCGCCTTTCCGGCTATGGCGCGCACGGCATCCTCTTCAACTATAAGATCGACATCGTCCATCGCAAACAGGGTCTGATACTGCTTGACGAGGGAGTTTTTAGGCTCTGTGATTATCCTTACCAGCGCTTCCTCGCTGAGTTCGCTGAGCGCCACCGTAACAGGCAGTCTTCCGATGAGCTCAGGAATAAGACCGAACTTCAGAAGGTCTTCGGGCTGGGCATTCAGAAGGATATCAGCCTCATTGAGGTCTACTTTCTTCTCCTCCTTATTGAAGCCTATGACCTTGTTTCCGAGTCTCACCTTGATTATCTTTTCAAGTCCGGTGAACGCCCCGCCGCAGATGAAAAGAACATCCTTTGTATCAAAATGAATAAACTCCTGATTAGGATGCTTTCTTCCGCCCTGAGGAGGAACATTGGCTACAGTTCCCTCTATGATCTTGAGGAGAGCCTGCTGCACGCCCTCACCGCTCACGTCTCTCGTGATGGAGGTATTCTCGGATTTGCGTGCGATCTTGTCGATCTCGTCTACATATATGATTCCCCTCTGAGCTCTCTCGAGGTCGCCGTCGGCAGCCTGATAGAGCCTGAGGAGGATGTTTTCAACGTCTTCGCCTACATATCCGGCTTCTGTCAGTGAAGTGGCGTCGACTATCGCAAAAGGCACGTCAAGAATGCGGGCAAGTGTCTGCGCAAGCAAAGTTTTGCCGCAGCCTGTCGGTCCCAGCATGAGAATGTTGCTCTTCTGGAGCTCCACCTTATCCACATCGCTGTTTTTATATCTGTCGAGGTGTCTTATTCTCTTGTAATGGTTATAGACCGCTACCGCCAGGCTCTTCTTTGCGGGATCCTGCTCTATCACATACTGATCGAGCTCCGCCTTGATCTCCGCAGGTGTCGGGAGCTTCTTTGAGCGCTTTCTCGGGACCGGTTTGATCTCCTCGTCCATCATGGACTTGATAAGATCTACGCATTCATTGCAAATATAGACATCAGGTCCGACCATCATGCTTCGGACCTGAGATGTTGTTTTACCGCAAAATGAACATTTTGCTTCGTTATTAGGCATTTGTGCTCCTCTCGATGACCTTGTCGACCAGGCCATAGGCGGCCGCATCGGCTGCAGTCATGTAGTTGTCTCTGTCCGTATCCTTTTCGATTACGGAGAGTTCCTGACCCGTGGCATCCGCAAGGATGTGGTTCAGCTTGTCCTTGACGGCAAGGATGTGGTCGGCGCTTATCTTGATGTCCGATGCCTGCCCCTGGAATCCGCCAAGAGGCTGATGGATCATGATCTCAGCATTAGGCAGCGCGTATCTCTTGCCCTTTGTGCCGGCGGCGAGGAGAACAGCGCCCATGCTTGCGGCCATGCCCACACAGATAGTACTGATGTCAGGCTTGATGAACCGCATCGTGTCGTAGATCGCCAGACCGGCAGTTACCATGCCGCCCGGTGAATTGATATAAATATTTATGTCCTTATCCGGGTCCTGTGCCTCAAGGAACAGGAGCTGAGCCACTACGACACTGGCAGTGTGCTCCGTTATCTCTTCGTCTATGAATATGATCCTGTCGATAAGCAGCCTGGAGTAGATGTCATAAGTCCTCTCTCCCTGACCTGTCTGCTCGACTACATAAGGTACATAATTCATATGATTCCGCCCTTTCGTAAATAAATTATTCAGCCTTGGCTTCTACCTGCTTTGCATTATCGAACAGCCAGTCGATAGCCTTCTTTGTCTGAGCGTCCTCTCTGAAGTAGTTCTCAGTCTCGGAACCTGCCATCTCCTTGACCTGTTCAACATCCATTCCGTACTGCTTTCCGAAATCTTCCATGAGCTCACGGATCTCTTCTTCTGCAACCTCGAGGTTTTCCATTCTGATGACGTTCTTGAGAAGGACTCTTGTTCTGATCCTCTTTTCTGCTTCAGGCTTTGTCTCTTCCCTGAGCTCTTCAGCTGTCTTTCCTGTCCACTCGAGATACTGCTTGAGTCCGAGGCCCTGAGCCGAAAGGCTCTGATTCATGTCGTAAAGCATGTTCTCGATCTCGTTGCTGATCATCACTGCAGGCACTTCTATCTCGTTCTGTGTATAGAGCTGCTCGAGAACTCTGTCCTTCATAACGGAGAGGTCTGTCTCAGCTGCCTTCTCCTGGAGCTTCTTCTTAAGATCTTCCTTGTACTCAGCAAGTGTCTCGAAATCGCTTACGTCGCTTGCAAGCTCGTCATCGATTTCAGGCAGGATCTCCTTCTTGATCTCATGGATCTTGCACTTGAAGAGTGCTGCCTTTCCTGCAAGCTCCTCAGCGTGGTAATCTTCAGGGAATGTGACCTCAACGTCGACGTCCTCGCCTGCTTCCTTGCCTTCGAGCTGCTCTTCGAATCCAGGGATGAACTGTCCCGAACCGAGCTTGAGCTCATAGTTGTCAGCCTTGCCGCCGCTGAACGGCTCGCCGTCAACGCTTCCGTCAAAGTCGATAACTACAGTATCGCCATTCTCGGACTTGCGGTCTTCTACGATCTCCATTCTTGCCTGGCTCTTCTGTACTCTCTCGAGTTCTTCCTGAACTTCCTTGTCGCCGATCACTGTCTCTACCTTTTCGATCTCAAGTCCCTTATAGTTCTCAACATCGAATTCAGGGAATACCTGAACGGATCCGGACAGAACTACCGGCTCACCGTCCTTTACTTCAGGGGCTTCAAATGACGGCTGGGAAATGACTTCAATGTCCATATCCTTTACAGCATCATAGTATCCGTTTTCAAGCAGACCGTTGAGTGCTTCGTCCCAGAACACATCATGTCCGTAATGACTCTCGATGATCTTCCTTGGAGCCTTGCCCTTGCGGAATCCGTCGATCTGGAATTTTCCTCTGTTTGCCAGATAAGCCTTGTTCAATGCTTCCTTAAACTCTTCTGCCGAAAACTCGATGTTGAATTTTACAACTCCGTTTTCCTTTGAAACCTGTGTAGCCTTCATTTGAATTGTTCCTCCGTTTTTATATAAATTCTTTTTTGTTACCTTTGTTTATTCAAACGCTCTCTGGAGCTTGGATCTGTCTTCCGTCTCCAGTCCGTATTTGCTCTGTATCCTGTGCGCAAGCTCCATAAAGTCAGCTTCATCGCCGTAGTACCACTCGACTTCAAGTTCGGATACCGGTATAAGATGTCCGTCGATGTGATGTATGACACCCTCATCCACAGAGATGCAGCTGATCGATCTGCCTGTATCCACCTTGAACTGTTTCCTCTCATAATCCATGGATATCGTAGGTTTCAGCGGTTTGTCCCCGGCAGCTTCAAGAAGCACGTCATACGCATCACTCGAAATAAAGATCTCAATATTAGGATTCAGCGCAAAACGCTCGTCATTTACAACGAGGTTAAACTCTTCACGTCTGTGAAGCCCTTCCTTGACATTGACATCCCACTTGATCGTGGCTGTGCACCTGTCGTCTTCCTGGCGGATCCTGTATGCGATCCCCTTCTTTCTGAAATCGAAATCCTCCGTATCGAAATATGCCGCATGCATATCAATAGTCTCAACTGCTTCGAGCCCCATCTTACCTGAAGCTGCAGTCTCGACTATGCTGTCGAATACAGATGTGTCGTCCAGACGGTATTTGAATTCTGTCTCCATATAACTCCTCCGTCGCCCTGCGCCTCAATTATCGGAGCGCATAACGCACAAGCCTATAGATTGTACTAGAAAACTCTCTACTGTTCAAGTTTTAACAGGTGAATCTTAAAATCAGTATCCGCAAAAAGCCTGTCAGTCATCGCTATGAAGTTGTCTGACATGTCGCTTGCATAGTATCTGTCTATAAATTCCGATCCGGAAGCCAGCATGTCCTTTTCCCTGAGCATCTCCGCAGCTTCCCTGATTACTTCGGCAGAGGAGCTGTACATGCGGAGGTTCGGATAGAGGCTTCTTATATGTTTTGCAACAAGCGGATAATGCGTACAGCCAAGAATGAGGTCATCAAAGCCGCCTTCCTTTACGAAATCATCCATGTAGTGGCTGACCGCAAGTCTCATTATTTCAGTATCAGTAAGTCCGTCCTCGATCAGCGGCACTATTGCAGGACACGCTTCGCTGAATACTTCAATGTCAGGGCTCATGGATCTGAGTTCCCTTCCGTACACATCACTGCCTATGGTCGCCTTGGTCGCTATGACGCCTACTTTTTTCACTCCATCGCCCACAACCTTTTTGACTGTAGGCTCAATGACGCCGATTATCGGTATGGCCGGATAACGCTTTCTGAGAGCATCGAGCGCTACCGCTGTCACGGTATTGCAAGCGATGATTATCATCTTGGTGTTTCGCGCTACCAGGTAATCGACGTTCTGTATGGCAAACTTCACGATCGTCTCAGGTGATTTCGATCCGTAAGGGGTTCTGGCAGTATCGCCTAAATAGATCACTCTTTCCTCAGGCAGCTGCCTGTGAAGCTCCTGAACGGAAGTAAGGCCGCCAAGTCCGGAGTCAAATACTCCGATCGGTCTGTTATCCATCCTAACCCTCCTGCGCTCCGTATTTGGCGACTATGGCTTCGATCTCTCTTCTCATTTTGTTGAGCTCCTTATTTGCATGGCCCTGACTGTTGTTTATCAGTTTCATCAGGTCATCACTGGCCTTTTTGAGATCTCTGTATGCAGGCGAATAGTTCGCAGCATCCCTGTGATCATCAGAATCACTGTATGTTGTTTTCCTTATCACAGGCACAACAGGAGCTCTGTGCACGAGCTCATCAGCCACAAGATCCCAGACTTCTCCGCTGTACGGAGCCACAGCAGGCTTTCCGGTCGCTACGGAGACTTCATCCGCGAATTTTTCAGTTACCTTGTCCTCTCCGTGATTTATGAAGATCCTCTTAGCCGGGTTTACCTTTTTGACCCACTCACGGAGGTGCGGCTCATCAGCATGGCTGCTGAACGAGTCTATCCTGAGTATCTCGGCTTTTACTGCTATCTCCTCGCCGAAAAGCTTAACGCTGTCAGCTCCGTCAAGCAGCTTGCCTCCGACTGTACCCGGGCTCTGATATCCCACAAAGAGTATGGTGCACTCCGGTCTCCAGAGGTTGTGCTTCAGGTGGTGGCGTATCCTGCCCGCTTCGCACATGCCTGATGCGGAGATGATGATCTTCGGTGTGGTGTCTTCGTTGATCGCCCTGGATTCATCGCTCGAGACCGAGACCTTAAGATCAGGGAATGTGACCGGATTGATGCCGGCCCTGAGAAGATCTATGGCTTCTTCATCGTAGTATTCGTACATCTCGGTACTGTAAATATTGGTAGCTTCGACAGCAAGCGGGCTGTCCACCACTACAGGGAAGCCGTCATGCCTCTTTACAAGGCCTTTCTCTTTGATGATCCTGATATAATACAGCAGCTCCTGGGTCCTGCCTACCGCAAAGGCCGGAACAACGACATTTCCGCCCCTGTCAAGAGTGCTCTGGATTATCCCTGTCAGCTGTGAAACATAATCAGGAGCCTCAGGATGAGTGCGGTCTCCGTATGTGGATTCACAGACCACGTAGTCAGCGTGAGGAGGATCCTCCGGAGATTTGATGAGCGGCTTGTCAAGATTGCCCAGATCACCGGAGAAAAGAAGCGTCCTTTCGACTCCGTCCTCGTTTATCGTGAACAGCACATTGGACGAGCCAAGAAGATGGCCAGCATCTGTATAACTGATCTTAACGCCGTCAAATATCTCAACTTCAGTATTATAGCCTGCGGTTTTAAAGAGAGGCATGGTTCTGAGAACATCCTCAGTGGTATAAAGCGGTACAAACTCTCCCTCATCAGCAGCACGTTTGCCCTTGCGGTTTCTCCACTGTACTTCTGCTTCCTGTATATGTGCCGAATCTTTCAGCATGATATCGCAAAGCTCACGTGTCGCCGCGGTCGAATATATAGGACCGCTGTATCCGTTCGCCACCAGGAACGGCAGCTTGCCCGTATGGTCGATGTGTGCATGCGTCACAACTATTGCATCGATATCCGCCGGTGCCACAGGGATCTCGATATTTTCAAACAGATCAACTCCCTGCTCCATTCCGCAGTCTACAATTATGTTTTTTCCGCATACCTCGAGCATGGAGCATGAACCGGTAACTTCATGCGCTGCTCCAATAAAGGTTATTCTCATGACTGACCTCCGCAAATTACATAATTTTACATATATATAATATCACAAACACGGCTGATATACCCTCTCTTCACAGCAAAATCACAATGTAAAAAATTTTAAAAAATGTTAGCACTCACTATTGACGAGTGCTAACAAATGTGCTATAACATAACCGTCAGATGAGAGCGGCAGTTACGGAGCCGCGCCCAAAGAAGTTAAAAACAGCATATATATAAAGGAGGCAATACTATGTTCTATCCTAAACTTTTCAACGATGATATCTTTGATGACTTTTTCGACTTTCCGAGATTCAGAATGCCTGCAGAGGCTGAGCATAAACTTTACGGAAAGCATGCAGCCGGTCTTATGAAGACCGATATCCGCGATAAGGACGGAAATTATGAACTCGACATCGATCTGCCTGGCTTCAAGAAAGATGAGATCTCGCTCACACTTGACAATGGCTACCTGGTAGTCGGAGCATGCAAGATGCTTAACGAGGAAGAAAAGGACGACAAGGGCAAACTTCTCCGTCAGGAACGTTATTCAGGCGCAATGCAGAGAAGCTTCTATGTCGGTGAAGGCATCGATGAGAACGATGTAAAGGCAAAATTTGAGGACGGAGTCCTCCGCCTCACCTTCCCTAAGGAAAAGGAGCCTGAACTTCCTGAGAAGAAGACCATCATGATCGAAGGCTAATTATAAAAATCTCTCTCTACCTCTCATATAATTCCTTCAAACGTTATAACTGAAAACAGGCCCGGATCATGAATCCGGGTCTGTTTAATATTACTTTTCTTTCAGCCAGTTTCTGACATATTCAAAAGCGGCTTCTTCTCCTTCTTCCTTCAGCTTGAGAAGCATCTTCTCAAGCTCGGCCGCAGTATCAGGATGTATCAGAGGACCGACCCGCTTGCCGGTGCCCTTCATATAGTAATCATATGCCGATGCATCCGTATACTCATCTCCGAGATAGACTTTGCAGGCAGCCACCCTGTCGCAGAACATCTCTGCAATGTAGCGTTTAGGCATCCTGTTGCCGCCGAAGCCCACCGAACCGTCTTCGTTGATGATGTAGTCTATCCAGTACTCAAAGTGATGCTTATTGCGGCCTTTATGGTGGAGCCATGCCATGGAATGGCCTGTTACTTCCCTCTCCTTGTTATTAGGGCTGCGGTTGCCCTGATAATATTTTGCGCCGCGCCAGAATTCCACAGGTGAATACTTGCTGAGATCATGCATCAGTCCCTGCCTGTACAGGCCCAGTCTGAAGCAATGCTCTCTCACCAGTTTTCTGTGCTCATATACTGTTTTAAAATGTTCTACAGGATGCATATCTATTTCAGCCCGCCTTAACTATTATATAATAATAATTAACTTTACTTAATCAACAACTATTATTAAAATATATCCGAAAGGTCGAATGGATTGAGTATATCTATAGTTCATAACCTTTCCTGTAAGCAGAAGCAATTCTGCCAACACACTTCATCATTCATATATTATTCTCTTTGAAAAGCGCCTTACCTCCCTCTCTGAAAGGCGTTTTTCATTTTTACCTGCCGAAATAACTCAGAGTATAGTCAAGGAATTTCCTTGCTGCTCCCGTCATGTGTTCCCTTGAAGGAAAAGCAACTCCTAATGTTATAGTCTGCGGAGGATCAAGCGGCATCTTTACAAGATGCTCGTTCCAGAACTGCGCCGACAGTTCATTGACATAACTGATGCCCAGTCCCATCCTTACCATTGCAAGTGAAGCCGGCGTATCATATGTCGTATATTTTATTTCCGGATGGACATCGTTCCTTTCGAGTATCTCAAGTATCTCCATCTCCTTGCCCCAGGAGCCCATGATGAAATCCTCATTTTCGCATTCCTTTATAGGGAAGCTGCCCGCTCCAGCGAGCCTGTGATCCTCAGGAACAGCCGCTATTACACCGGTTTTGGAAAGTGGTATCCACTCATAAGGCATAGGTTCAGAATAAGCAAGAAATGCCAGATCGGCCTCATTCTGTTCAAAGCGGCGGAATATGTCCGATTTGATCGACTCCATCAGACTTATCTGTATGCCAGGATAGTCATTTTTGAATCTTCTCACTATCTCCGGAAGCCATGTTGTTGCAATGCTCGGATATGAAGCGATCGTCAGTTTTCCTCTGGTGATCCCCTTAAGCTCAGCAGCGAAAGTATAGAGTTCCTCTTCATGCGTAAGATACGCTCTCACAAGAGGCAGCATCTCACGGCCTTCAGTAGTAGGCCTCATGCCCTTCTGTGAACGGGTGAAAAGTGTGATCCCGAGTTCCTTTTCGAGTGCTGTGATCAGCTGGCTAATAGCCGACGGCGTATATCCCAGCGAGTCTGCAGCGGCCTTGACGCTGCCTTTTTCTACAGTCTCAACAAAAGCCCTTAAGCGTGCTGTTTCCATGTCATCACCCCCATAAGCTACCTGAACTCACTGATTTTTATCTTTAAGTATGGCTTAATAAGATTGTAACACAATATAGGGCCGGCGGCGCAAAAAAAGCAATCACCGCCGGAGCAGAGAAGCTCCGGCGGTGGCTGCAGCAATGCATTTATTGCTTATATTTTTCTATACATTCGATAAATTTGTTGTAGACTTCGGAATCTACTTTTTCCTTAATGCTTTCACGCACTCCTGTGCTTGCATCAACGATGGCCTTATAAGTCTCCTCATCGATCTTCAGGATCTTAGTGCCGCTGTCTTCGATGGTCTTTACCCTGTCAGCTATCCTGTCATCAGATGCCTGACGGGCATATTCAGTCGCAGTGGCTGCAGCTTCCTTCAGAATGCGCTGATTCTCTTCAGGCATGCCCTTAAAGAACTCGTCATTCATTATCAGCGTGATCAGGTGCGGCAGGTGGTTGGTCTCCACCACGTAATCCTGCTGCTCATAGAGCCTGTTGGATACGATTACCTCATAAGGGTTCTCCTGAGCATCTATCGTGTGCTGCTGAAGGCCGATATATACCTCGGCGAAACTCATCGGAGTCGGGTTGGCACCAATGGATTTCCAGAAGGCCAGATGGAACGGATTCTCCATGGTACGTATCTTCTGTCCCTTGAAGTCTCCGATACCTTTTACCGGCTTGTTGGTGCTCATTATACGGAATCCCTGGTCGGCTACTCCAAGCAGCTGATATCCGCCCTTTTCATAGACGCTGCTGACAAGACTGCTGAATTCAGGGTCATCGAGCACCTCTCTGCATTCATCAAGATTCTCGAATGCGCAAGGTACGTCGAATATCGCCAGATCAGGCATGAATGTTACCTGAGGAGCGGTATTCTGCACTACGAACGGTATATCTCCGTCCTTGCAGGACTCAAGAAGTTCACGGTCGCCGCCAAGTGTTGAATTGGCATATACCTGGATCTTTATGCTGCCGTCTGACAGTCTGTCCACTTCCTCAGCAAACTTTTCAGCATATATCTGAGTGACTGTATCCTCCGGGCTTGCTGTAGCAAGCGGATAGGCATATCTCTGCTCTCCATCGTTTTTGCCGCAGGCAGTCATCAGCATTCCCATAAGCAGAACGCTGATCAGGATGACCGCAGTACGGAGGTGTTTATGATCGTGTAATCTTTTCATGATGCACCTCCTACAGCAGTAACAGCGAGAACGCCGGCACGAATGTGAACAGAAGCAATGCCACAAGGAAGAGTCCTATCATAGGCATCGCCTTTCTTGCGATCTCCATGACCGGAACGTCCGTCAGCGCACTGGCTACGAACAGGTTGACTCCGATAGGCGGAGTTACGAAACCTATAGCCAGGTTTACTACCATGATCACACCGAACTGGATAGGATCCATGCCTATACCCTGCGCGATCGGCAGCAGAATCGGTGTAAGGATCAGTATCGCAGGTGTCGTATCCATGACCATGCCCACGATGAGCAGGAACACGTTTATGACAAGCAGTATGATCACCTTGCTCGAGAAGTTGCCGAGTATGAACGAGCTGACCGTCTGAGGCACCTGCATGAGTGTAAGCACCCTGGAGAAAGCCGTCGATGCAGCCAGTATGAACAGTATCGGCGTAAAGGTCTTTATGGCTTCTACGAGAATGCCCCAAAGGTCTTTGAACTTTATCTCCTTATAGATGAACAGGCTGACTATCAGTGCGTAATATACCGATATTACAGCTGCCTCTGTCGGTGATGTTATGCCCGAGTAGATGCATCCAAGCACGATCACAGGGCTGAGTATCGCCCAGAAGCTCTCCCTGAATACCTTGCCGAAGCCTTTTTCATGGAGCTTTCCGATCTCAGCTTCTATTCTGGCCTTGTCTTCTCCGTTCTTTTTGCAGTAGAACACGGAGAATCCCATAAGGAGCGCAGCGATAACAAGGCCCGGAATGATACCCGCAAGGAAGAGATCGCTTACAGATGCGCCGGAAGCCATTCCGTACATGATGAACGGGATGCTAGGCGGAATGATCACGCCGAGTCCGCCGGCGACCGCTACGACAGATGTCGAGAATGTCTTGTCGTAGCCCAGCCCGATCAGGATCGGGATGGTCATGCTGCCTACGGCAGCAACGGTCGCCGGAGCCGATCCGGAGATCGCGCCGTAGAACAGGCATGTTACTATGACCGCGCAAGGCATTCCGGCAGTGAATCTGCCGAAGAAGTATGCGAATATATCGAATATCTTACGGGATATGCCTCCCTTTGCCATGATGATGCCCGATAGAACAAACATCGGGACCGCCAGCAGCGGGAAGCTGTCGAGTCCGCCGAACATCGCTCTGATGAGGTATTTTGCCCCAACTGTGAACGACGGATCGAATATGTGAGGCAATACGGCAGTTATGCCAAGTGTAATGCCTACAGGTATTGCTATTATTAGGAATACCACGAACAGTATGAACAATAATCCTACCGGCATCGCTACTCCTTTCCGGCATCAGCCGCAGATACCGGCTGACCTGCCTCTACGAATGATTCAGGAGTATTGCGTTCAGGATGAGCCGGGTCATAGACTTTCATTCCAAGTGATACCTTGAGTTCTATGATCCATCTCTGGATTATCCTGAAAGCTACCAGTATGAACGATACGAAAGGCGCTGCCTGGATATAGTACATAGGTATACCCAGAGCCGGGCTTACCTGCCCGCTTTCTACTGCTGACATCATGTACGAAAAAGCAAATGGTATCATGTAGAAGAAAAACGCCAGCTCTATCGTATGATTGACCAGCTTTATAATAGCCTTCGTACGCCTTGAGAACTTTGCCACGAACTGTTCTATCTTGATCGATATGCACCTTTTGCTGCAGTAACTGACGCTCAGAAAGCCTGCCCATATGAACAGATACCTTGTGAGCTCCTCAGTCCATGACAGCGAAGCTTTCAGTGCAAATCTGGAGAAGACCTGAACCCCCATGATCACTGCCATTGCAAGCAGCAACAGTGTAAGAATGAATTCTTCCAGATTATGATCAAGCCATTTAATAACTTTTGTCATGGCTTTATCCTTTCTATAAAGCATGCCCCGCCCCGGAGGGACGTATGTCGTCTGAGACGGGGCATGTGTAAGCAATTAGCTAGAGTGCTCCGTGCAGAAGTGTGAGTACCTGCTTAAGATCCTCTACTCCCATCTGACCAGGAGCCGATGCCTTTGCAGCTGCTCCGAATGTCAGCGCTGAACCGAACACTTCACCTGCAAGACGGCTGATGACGCCTGTGCCTGCCATCGACATCGTGATGATAGGACGGTCTGCATACTCATTTGCCATCTCTTCAGTTGCAGCAAGAAGAGTAAGAACATCTTTCTTGTTCTGCGGCATAACAGCGATCTTAGGGATATCTGCACCGAGATCCTGCATCTTGCGGAGACGGCCTACGATATCGTCCTTGTCAGGTGTCTTGAAGAAATCGTGGTTGGATGCTACGACCTTTACGCCTGCAGCATGCGCGCCGTCGATGATCTTCTTAACGATCTCGTCACCTGTGAAGACTTCAACGTCTACCATGTCAACATATCCTGTCTGAGCAGCCCTTATGTTGATGTCAGCATATACTTCATCCTCAATGGCCTTCTCTCCGCCCTCCTTGGAAGTACGGAATGTCATCAGGATAGGCATATCTCCGAGAACCTCACGGAGGCCCTTCATTACATCCTCAAGAGCAGCGAAGTCGAATACGTTCTCGAACCAGTCGATCCTCCACTCCACCACGTCTGCAGGGAGTTTTGTGATTGCTTTTGCTTCCTCGAGGATTGCTTCTTTAGTTACTCCTACGATCGGCACGCAGATCTTTGGCATGCCTTCACCGATTACAACGTTTCTGACCTTAACAGTGTTCATGTTTCCCTTCCTTTCTGTTAAGTATGACTATGCGGATTTCTCAGCAGCTTCAAGCATCTTGGAGTAGTTCTTGTTAACGAAGACACCAAGCAGTACGCCGATAGCTGTGAGTACGATGTTCATTGTCATAACTCCGGACGGAGTCATCGAAGCAGCAGCTGTCAGGATCGTGTAGTTGCAGAGCGATGAAGCGATCATGACGAGAGCTGTAACTGTTCCCTTGATCTTAGGGAAGAGCATGTTGCATACAGCTGTTGCGATCTGCAGAAGTCCGCCTGCACCGGCCCAGCCGATCACGAAAGAACCGATCTTGCACATTGCCTGTGAAGGTATCATCAGCACTGCAACCATCATCAGAGCGCAGATTGCCGGATAGATCATGATGAATCTTACGTCCTTGACCTTCTTTGTCAGAGCAGCTGTTACGATAAGTCCGATCATTGTTCCTGCTGAATAGAAAGTCTGCATGATACCAGGCTCAGCCCAGCCTACAACGTCCTTTGCGAAGTTCTGTGCGCAGTTCAGCCAGAGCTGGAATGTACCTGTGCATGTGAATCCGATGAGGATCATTGCGATCGAACCTGCGGAGAAGTTTGCCTTCTTGATTCCCTCAATGAGTCCTTCCTTCTTCTCAGCCTTCTGATCTGAATCAGGCAGAGGGAAGAAGAGGATCAGTCCCATGAGTACGAGGTAGCAGATACCTACTGCGTAGAACAGTGTGTTGTAGCTTACGAGTCCGCCGGCTGTCTGTCCTACTGCGATTCCCAGGAAGAACGGGAGAAGCAGCTGCGATCCGGAGATAGCAAACTTGATTCCCATTGTTGCAACTCCAGGAGCCTTGTTGATGATCTCAGCAACAGCAGGATAGATTCCAGTGTCGAGGAAAGAGTTTGCGATTCCGCCTACGATAGCGCAGATGTAAGCGATCCTGTAGCCTGTGCCGCCGCCTGCGTTGAATGCCATTGCAAGGCCTATCAGATATACTGCATAAGCGAATCCGCCGAATGCTGTCGAAAATCTGCGGCCGAGCTTGTCCGAAAGAGGACCGGCGAAAGGAAGAGCGATAAGTCTTCCGAGTCCGAGTGCAGCTGCGATAGCTGTGATAGCCATTGCCTCAACGTTCCAGCTTGCAGCAAGTGCGTCTTTGATGACCGCCTGTCCAAGGATGGAGCAGCCGATACCGTGCAGGAAGTAGTTCAGATAAAGAACTATTACACTTGGTAAATACTTTTTATTTGACATGATTATTTCCTCTCATTTTCCATTGATAATTACTGTTTTTTTGTTGCTGATCAGTCGTCATAGCTGATGCCAAGGACTTCCTTCATGTGCTCGATAGGCATTGGTTTGCCTGTCCAGAGCTCGAATCCTGCTGCGCCCTGGAAGAGCATCATTCCGAGGCCGTTCATTGTTTTGCAGCCGACTTCCTTGGCCATCTTTCTCATCTTTGTCAGAAGGCATCCGTAAGGAACATCTACAACGATGAGCTCAGGTCTGAAGAAGCTCTTGTCAGGAACTACGGAAACGTCCTCGAGCGGCTTCATTCCTGCTCCGGTAGCGTTAACGAAGAGGTAGCTGTCTGCCATCTCTGCGCGGAGAGCCTCAGTATCTGCGAGATCAAACATCTTTGCCTTGCAGTTTGTTCTCTCGTTGATTTTCTTTACTGTGTCCTCTCCTACTTCATAGAACTTGTCTTTGATGTTGAAGATGGAGATCTCAGCAACTCCGTCAAGAGCAGCCTGGATCTCAATTGCTGTAGCAGCACCGCCGGCTCCTACGATGGTCATCTTTTTGCCGATCGGATCGATGTCGTTGTCCTTCAGAGCTGCCATGAATCCGATACCGTCTGTGATATATCCCTTCAGGTGGCCGTTGTCATTTACGATGGTGTTTACTGCGCCGCAGAGTTCAGCAGCAGGGTCCAGCTCATCGAGGTACTGACCAACCAGAGTCTTGTTAGGCATCGATACGTTGGAACCTCTCATTTTGAGAGTGCGGATAGCCTTTACGGCATCCTCGATCTCGTCAGCGCCGACCTCAAATGCAAGGTATGCATAATCAGCTCCTACTTCTGCGAATGCTTCGTTCTGCATAGCAGGCGAGCTGGAGTGACGGATAGGATAAGCCATAAGACCGATAAGTTCGGTATGTCCTGTGATTCTTTCTGCCATTGTTTTTTTCTCCTTTTATGATCGTTTTTCAGGCATTGTTCATATGCCTCTCCCGGTACTGTCTTCGATTTACCACAAGTCAGAAGACAACTTCGTTAAAACAATAACTATTTCTTGTTTATATTTTAACGATTGCTTTTGATAGAGTCCAATGCCATATAATGCGAAAATCGATAGCTTCAGCGTATCAATATGCGATTCTTTGTGGTAATATCTGTTACAGACGCTATTAATGTATGAAATCAGCATAAACGAGGTGAAAAAATGACTCTGAATCAGCTCAGATATTTTCAGGCTGTAGCCCGGCTGCAGAATTTCCGGGCAGCAGCGGAAGAGTTATATATCTCTCAGCCTTCCCTTTCCAGGTCCATAGACTCTCTCGAGGATGAACTCGGAGTCGTGTTGTTTGAACGTGCGGGAAGAGGCATTGCATTGACAGGAAGCGGAAGGCTTTTTCTTGAGTACGCCAACCGTATACTTGAGGAGTGCGATATAGCTGTATATAAAATGAAGGAAATATCCACTTCAGGAGGCCGTATAGATATTGGCTATGTTTTCCCTCTGGCAAACTATTACATTCCTCACAAGGTACGTTCCTTTCTCGACATTCCGGGCAACGAGCATGTGACATTCGGTTTTACGCAGAACAGGACGTCATCAATAATAAGAGAAATAAAAAACGGAAAGCTTGATGTGGGATTCTGCGCATACTCAGAAAATGAAGAAGAGCTCGAATTTGTTCCTATCATTAAGCAGGAAATGGTGATAATAACTTCCAATGAGCATCCTCTTGCCTCAGAAGATAAGCTTTCCATAAACGAACTGGGCCGCTATCCTGTAATTGGATATGACCGTGTTTCAGCTCTTGGCGGATATACTAAGCGGCTTTATCGCAACCTGGGAATCAAGCCGGATATCCTGTGTGAGTGCTCTGATGAAAATTCCATCCAGGCTCTGGTCCGTGAACAGTTCGGCATAGCCCTTGTCGCTAAAGTAGATATCCTTAATGATAAATATCTGAAGATACACAGCGTGTCTGACGCAGATCTTACACATTACGTAAATATCGTGTGGCAGAAGAACCATTACCTGATGCCGGCTACCAAACGATTCATAGATTTCATGATCAGCGGATCCGAGCTTGATCAGGCATCGCTTAAAGTAATTATATAAGCAGATGATATTGATTTCTTCCATCTGATACCTTCAGGCTATCAATAACAGGCAAGAAAGATATTTTACTTTCGCCTGTTATTTTTTTATCATTAAATTACCACAAGGCAGCAGACAACCACCGGAGGGAGTACAAAATGAAGAAGGATTATCCAAACATTTTCGAACCTATCACAGTAAGAAAAACAGTTTTAAAGAACAGAGTCGTAATGACTCCTATGGGCACTAACTACGCTGATCCGGACGGAGGGATCAACGACGATCATATCAACTACTACAGGCTCAGAGCCAAAGGCGGCACAGGCCTGATCATCGTTGAAAACGTCTGCGTAGACTTCCCTACAGGCTCCAACGGAACAAGCCAGCTCAGACTCGACCACGACATGTTCATGCCGAAACTCTACAAGCTGACTGAAGCAGTCCATGGTGAGGGCGGACTCATTGCCGTACAGATCAACCACGCAGGAGCATCTGCCTCGTCGGCACGTACAGGAGTTCCGACAGTTTCATCTTCGACAGTTCCGTCGAAGCTTGGCGGAGAGGCACCTCGCCCACTCGAAAAGGATGAGATCGAAGCTATCGTAAAGAAATACGGTGAGGCTGCAAAGCGCGCTGTTCAGGCAGGATTTGATGCAATCGAGGTCCACTGCGGACATTCATACCTCATCAGCCAGTTCCTCTCGCCTATCTACAACAAGAGAACTGATGAATTCGGCGGATGCGCAGAGAACAGAGCACGTCTTGCCAGAATGGTCATCGACGAAGTCAGAAAGCAGGTAGGACCTTTCATCCCTATCCTCGCAAGAATCAGTGCTGACGAGTTCCTTGAGGGCGGCAACAACCTCGACGACTGCCTCGAGTATCTGCAGTACTTCGGTGACGAAGTCGACGTATACAACGTATCTGCTGCTCTCAACCCTTCCCTGCAGTATCAGATCGACAGCAACTGCTATCCTGACGGCTGGAGAGCATACCTCGCAAAGGCTGTTAAGGAAAGATTCGGCAAACCGGTAGTCACGATGGGCAACATCAGAGACCCTAAGGTAGCCAACGATATCCTCGAAAGAGGCGACGCTGACTTCATCGGCATCGGCAGAGGCCTGATCGCAGACCCTGACTGGGTAAACAAGGTTGAATTCGGTGATGTGTGCGACATCAGAAAATGCATCAGCTGCAACATCGGATGCGCAGGAAACCGTATCCAGAACAACAGACCTATCAGATGTACCGTAAACCCTGCAGTAATTGAGGGAGAAGAATATAAGAAGCTCAAGGTCAACAAGCCATGCAACGTTGTTGTTATCGGCGGCGGTACAGCCGGAATGGAAGCAGCATGCACAGCTGCTGAGGTCGGCTGCACGGCATTCCTTATCGAAAAGGCTGACCATCTCGGCGGACTCGCATACGAGATCTCGAAGTTCCCTGACAAGAGCAGACTCAGAGACTTCCCTGATTACCTCGAGAGAAGGATCAAGAAGCTCCACAACCTGCACGTCTTCCTGAACACAGAGGCCACTCCTGAGTTCATCAGGACTCTGAATCCGGACATCATCGTGAACTCAACAGGTTCGCTGCCACTGATCCTCCCTATCCCTGGACTCAAGGAAAACGTAGGCAAAGGCAAAGTGCAGACAGTTCTCGGCGTTATCGACAATCTGGACAACTATCCTGAGGACTGCACAGGCAAGAAGGTCGTTGTTATCGGCGCCGGCGCCGTAGGACTGGATGTAGTGGAATTCTTTGCGCCTAGAGGAGCGGACACCACGGTAATCGAGATGCTACCGTATATCGTCGGACCGGCACTCGATCCTATCACAAAGGTCAGCATCGTTGATCTGATGAATAAGTACAACGTACACCAGAGACCGTCCACAGCTCTTCAGGAAGTAAAGCCTGACTGCTTCGTGGTCAAGAATCCGGACGGAAGCATGGAAGAAGTTGAGTTCGATTACGGATGCATCTGCATGGGACTCAAGTCCAACAATCCGGTACTCGACATGCTCAAGGAAGAATTCCCTGATGTCGAGCTCATGAACATCGGCGACTCCAAGAGACAGAGAAGGATCATCGAGGGTACGGAAGAAGGCCGTGCCATCGTCAAAGTCCTTGAAAAGAAGGGATTCTTCTGCTAATACTGTTCAAAGTCAATAGCAAATCAAAATGGCTCAATGCTCTGCGCATTGAGCCATTTTCTTTACGATAAAAACATTATGGAACTTTACCGGTTTTTCTCTGCCCTTTCTTTTTATATTATGGTTATACCCTTCTATGCACTCTTCGGAGTATCCAGTCTCTGTCTTTCAACCAGTTCGGCAAAGAAACCGTCCCTTGCGATCAGTTCCTCATAGGTTCCTTCCTCAATTATGCGTCCGCCGTCCAGTACAAATATGCGGTCGCAGTGTCTTATTGTTGTCTTCCATATCCCTATATGTTCTGCTTTGTAATGTATTGTTTAATCGTTATTATTATCGCTTTCCCAGATCAGCTCTTCCAGTATTTGATACAGATGCTCAGGATCCACAGGTTTAGACAAGTGAGCGTCCATGCCCACCTGCAGCGAACGCTGAACATCCTCATCAAAGGCATTGGCAGTTAAAGCGATGATCGGTATCGTTCCGGCATCCGGCCTGTCCAGGGCACGAATAGCTGCCGCTGTCTCCAGACCATCCATTTCCGGCATACGCACATCCATCAGGATCGCATCATAATATCCTGCCTGACTGTTCTCAAACATTTCCAATGCGATTCTGCCGTTTTCAGCATGATCGATCTCAGCTTCCCGCAGGAGAATGATCTGTTTCATGATCTCTGCATTGACGAAGACATCCTCAGCCATCAGGATCCTTCTGCCTTTGAGCTCAGCCCGTTTTTTCTCTTTAAAGAGGGTCATATTGTTCTTCCGGGCGATCCGTTCCAGCTCATCAAGCACATTAGACGCAAACAAAGGTTTTGCCAGGAAACTGTCAACACCGCTGTGTATCGCCTCATCCATGATCTCATCCCAGTTGAAGGAGGTAAGGATGATGACAGTTGTTTCCTTGTCATATTTCTTCCTTATCTCCCTTGCCACTTCGACACCGTCCATCCCCGGCATCTTCCAGTCAAGCAGAACAAGGTTATATGGCTCGTGCTTTGCGTGCTGCACTTCCAGCATATGCAGGGCCGTCGGGCCATCGTTGCTGGTATCTGCTTTGACGCCCGCTTCATCCAGCACGATCCTTGCGTGTTCAGCCGCGATCTCCTCGTCATCCACCACAAGGACACGTATATCCTTCGGGTTCAGAGAGTATGAGGACAGCCCCTGGTGATCGCTGTTGTTCAGGGTAATGGTGACCGTAAACTCTGTCCCGGCACCTTTTTCAGATTCGACAGTGATCGTACCGTTCATCAGCTCAACGATGTTTTTCGTAATGGCCATACCGAGACCGGTGCTGCCATACTTGCTGTTCCTGCTGCTGTCTTCCTGTGTGAACGTATCAAATATTTTCGGGATGAATTCCTTGTCCATACCTATCCCGGTATCACTGATGCAGAATTTGAGCGTCGAATGATCTCCGTATACGGCCGTACGCTCCACTGTCATCATGACCTTCCCCGGCGCGTCCGTAAACTTGATCGCATTCGACAGGATATTGATCAGGACCTGCTTGAGCTTCATGTCATCTCCGATGTAGTAATCGCTTACACCGCCGATCACATTGCACTCATAATGCAGACCCTTTTCTTCACATTGCGACATGACCATGGTGTTGATCTGCTCAAGCATATCGCGGAAGAAGAATTCCTCCTTGCGAATGACCAGCCGGCCGGATTCAATACGGCTCATGTCGAGAATATCGTTGATCAGCCCCAACAGGTGCCTCGCGCTCCCGTCTATCTGCTCAAGATATCCACGCGTCTCTTCAGGGAGCGACTCGTTGCGTATTGCCAGGCTGCCCAGTCCTATGATGGCGTTCATAGGCGTGCGGATCTCATGGCTCACACTTGACAGGAACGCTGTCTTCGCCTTATTGGCCTCCTCTGCCGCCGCGAGAGCCTCGCCGAGCGCCTGGTTCTTTGCCATCGTCTCCCGCATTTCGGTATCGATGACCGTCAGGCCGAGACCGACCGCATGAACGATGTGGTCTTCACGGTTTTCGGCATGCCTTACGCCTGCCACACGGATCATCTCGTAGTATTCCTTTCCGCCGCGGTCAACCAGATAACGGTAAGCTATGATCGGGTCATTCTCGAGCGCTTTACGCATGTTGTCCGGATCTATGAATTCCAGGAAACCTTCCCTGTAATTCTCCGCGACATAATTGTCTGCATACCAGGTGAAACGCTCAAGGTACGGAAAATGGACGCCTTCAGGTGTCTGATCGGGAGCATCGGGGTCAGCACGGTAGCAGACAGCGTCATCATTGTCCAGGTCTACATGATAGACACAGCGGTAGTCTGAAGCGAGCGCAGTTATCATCTTGTCCTGCTGCTCGCGGCGCTCCTGCTGTTTGAGCAGCAGCTTTGAGCGTTTCGAGTCGCGTATCAGGAACATGATTATAAGTGCGGCGACTGCAAGCATTATGCCTGCGACAGCACCCATGTGGTTCCGGATCATATCCCCGAACGAATAGGAATGCAGCTGGTCCGTGTATCTGAAGGCAAGGTTCTGTGCGTAATCAGGGCCAAGAATGTTGATGCCGCGGTTGACCAGTTTCAGCAGTCCCTCGTTTCCGATCTGTACGCCGAAGCTCCTGTCGTCATTGTATGCGGTCTGAAGCAATGACAAGCCGCTGTAGCGGCTGTTTCGCAGGATATCGTTTGCCCTGAGTCCGTTCAGTGTGGTGCACCCCGCTTTTCCGTCATTCACAGCCTGGAGACACTCATCGATCGAAGGATACAAGGTGATCTCCGCATCCGGATAGTATGTCTTCACGAAGTAGTACTGCATGCTGTTGTTCTCGTTCACAGCGAAATCCCGCACCGTATCGTCGTTGTACTCGTCTTTATATACCAGTTCTGTTGCAGCCGAAATGACCGCATTCGACTGGAATATCCCGCTCTCTTCTGCATAATACAGTCCGCCGCCTACCGGAAAGACAATATCGACACTTCCGTCTTCCAGCCCTGCGATCATATTGTCGTAACTGTCGTAACCTGTATACGATACTTCAAGGTCATCGAGTCTGAGTTCTTTCAGCATCCTCGGGATGAGGTCTTTGAGAAGTCCGTTTACCCCGCCCGCAGAGTCTGTTCCGCTGTACGGGAGATAGTTGTTCATATAACCTACATGCAGTGAATCATGTTCTGCCAGCCACTTCTTTTCAGACTCCGAAAAGGCCCGGCTGGATATACTCACAGGGTAATACTTGCTGCGAAGAAAATTGACGTAATTTGGTTCATCAACAGAGAGCTCAGTCTGAGCTATGTTTAAATCTGTAAGCAGATCCGCCCGATTTTTACTGACGCACAGGAAATAATCGGATGCACCAAAAGCGTAAAGCAGTTCCGCGTTAGCCCGTCCGTAGGCGCCGTCCCCTTCCGCCGCCAGCACATCCACCTCATTTTCGTCGAAAGCCTTGAACAGCGGATCATAATCATTGAAAAGCACGACTTCGGCCTGAACGCTGTGCTCCTGCAGGAACGCATTCAGAGAGTCCGCCATGGCGCTGTTCAGCACGCCGATGCGCTTTCCTTCCAGCGTTGCAGAATCGACAGTGATGCTCCCATCGGAGGTGTGCTTTATCAGGTTGTAGGTCTCATTGCCCATAGGCAAATCCGGATAACTTATAAGTTCCTCGCGCTCTTTTTTCCACGCGAGACCGGCAAGTACGTCTATTTCGCCGTCCAGCAGTTTCTGATACAAGTCGCTGAAATCGCCGTATACATACTCGTAATGCCAGCCGGTATACTCGGACAGCTTCTGATAGTATTCATAGGCATAGCCGGTCTTGACGGAGCCCTGTCCGGCTCCTTCCTGAAACACTTCATTCTCATAATAGCCAACCTTTACCGTTTTGCTGTTATTGCCGGCAGCAAAGGCTCTCGCGGGAAAAACTATCCCGATCAGCATCATGAGGCTTATGAGTATCGCGCAGCCTGCAATGATTCCCTTTTGTCTCTTATAAATAGCCATAAATATCCTTTTTAACGATGATAACTATATCTCTTCAGATCCATCTTTCGTCATACCTTGCGGTCTCTTTCTCACTCACCTGTAACGATCCTGAGAATGCTCGCCCAGTCGGCGCACCTTTGATAGTTTCCATTCGGAAAATCACATTCTCTGTTCCATGGTCTGTCAAACACCAGAACCTTAAGTTCCGGCAGATGTTCGAAAAATCTGAACGCCTTTGGAGAATCCTCAACCGCGTAATCAAACTTCATCCTGTAATAGTCTTCAAGTTCAAGAGTGCTGTTACTGTTTTTGATAAAGTGATCTCTTCCATATTTATTGAGACAGTACAGTCCGGCGTTCTTAAGTCCATGCTCATCCAGCCATATACGGGATGGCTCATAAACGCTTGACGGGCGGCCGGTAATGATCGATACCTCGTGCCCGCAGGAGATCCATTCGTTTATGGTCTCCGCAGCTCCCGGCGTCGCATCAAACGACAACAGTATCTCCGGCTCGTGCGCCCGAAGCATTAACTGCCCGTATTGTTCCGCATCCAGATCAAAAGACCTGTCCAGTTCAAAATAATGAATCTGCTCATAAGGAACATGCTTATTGAACATTTCCAGCACAAGCTTTGAGAAGGCCCTTCCTGTCTCGCACAGGCAATCGTCAAAATCAACATATATACGCATTATTTCACCCCATATAAATGGCAAGATCCCTGACTTCACATCCATTTTCCGTGTAGCAGCCAAGCATTTCCGGCAAACCGGATTTATGCCTCAAGTTCGTACTGGCAGTCTTTCTCTATTCTCTGTTTTCGTTACGAGCTTCGATCATCTTTTCTAACTGGATAACGATAGCCACCACTATCTGCTCCTTTTCGGGTTGATAAATACCCATAGAGTATTTGTCATGAACTGAGATCGCGCTCTTTTCGACTCTTGCTACAGGCTGACCTTTCTCATCCAGAAGATTGAAAGTCAGACCGATAATATTGCCCTGGAGCTGCCATCCCAGGCCCTCGATATTGGTAACATCTTTTATGATATGAAGCAACTCATTGGACAGAGTGAAGCTGGTCCCGTCTGTCATGGTAACAAAATGCTTCTCGTGGAGACTGACTGGTTTTTTCTCCAGATGAGCAATTACATTTCCATCAGCATCCATGATCTCAGTCTTGTCCTTTAGTGCAAATATACTGGACTGTGTATAGTACTTAAGACTATCCTTTTCATCTTTGATATCGATTCTTCTGTGCATTTCTCCCAGCTGAAGAGCTGTATACAGAAAGTATTCAGGTTCACCGTAATCCTCAAGAGTAGTCTTGCTTACCTCTGCAGCCATATCATTAAGGCTTCCGACTGCTTCCCCTATTTTTTTC
The DNA here is from genome assembly GCA_017505405.1 of Mogibacterium sp. GTDB lineage: Bacteria > Bacillota > Clostridia > Peptostreptococcales > Anaerovoracaceae > Crickella. The sequence goes on along the minus strand of JAFVPI010000041.1, from coordinate 10,681 downwards.
AGATCGTCAAGAAATCCCATTTCGTTCTCCTTTCAGCTGACTTAACCGGTTTAGCCGTAACCATGATCTTCATGGTTCCATGGCTCCGCCGTAGTGTTTCTTGTCAGGATCCACTTGTAATCCTCATATGTGTAATTTGGTTCGAGGCCGTTCTGGTGGTCTTCCCCGTCCGTAGTAAAGGTGGACGTCAGTACCATAACCTGCTCAGGCGCCAGCCCACGGATTTCCGCTTCTGCCTTGACAGCGTCATCTCCGGCATATCCGATTTCTGTCATAGTGCAGCCTTCCCAGTCGCTGAAATAAGTAAAGACTTCCTGTACAGCGTTATCATAATCATCCCCGTTAAAGTAGCGAGATGAGAACGAGCCCACCTTTACAGACGAGCCCCCACAAGCTGCAAGACATAACACTGCAATGGTAAGCATTACACCGATAATTAATTTCTTCATTAATGTGCCCCCTTTCTCAAAGCAATTATCATTATCCATTATATTTTCCCCACTCAAGCAGAACGCTTTTACTTACTTCTTTTTCTTTGGTGCAGGCAATTCATTATACATTGTCTCGATAAGTTCACGCAGAAATGCTTTGTCTTCTACATCATCCACGAGTAACATTTCCTTAGCACCTTCATATGGAAGCTCCAGATTGGCATCAGGCATCATTTCTACAGCAGACTTCGTCGGCTTCACAAGAAAACGGTCATCGTAAATACCTCCGACAATCTTACCATCATAATAGATGATGTATTCCCCCATCATTACTCTGTAAGTAATCCTATTAAGCTCTGAAAGCTGCTCTAATATGTAGTTCAGGTATTCTTTGCTGGATGCCATTATAGATCCTCCACATATCCCGATTTATATGCTTTTTATCAGTATAGCCATTTAAGAGGATAAATACCATTACTTGTTTTTTCAGGTCCTTAAATCGGTAATTTGAGAAGTCCCTTAAAATATAGTGCTGCAATTTCAACGGTTTGGGGGCGTCGTGCGTACGAGGATTTATCCAATCACTTCCAATCAAATCCAACCACCCCAAAAAACGCGAAAACCCTTGTAATTCCAAGGGTTTGAATGGTGGAGCGTACGAGGCTCGAAGCCATACACACATCCTGAAAGGCTTGAAAAATGAGGAGGTTCAGCACACCATCGCCTTTCATCTAACCACCCATCTAACCACTTTGTGGCATTTTCGTAAAGAATTATCCTCATGTGGATTAGGGGGCGTATAAATGAATGACTCGTATCCTCAGTTTTTTCAGTCTTATATCGGCTAGTCTCACATACTGCCGAACTGTTACTATGTACTTGCCGCACCATAACTATAGCATATATGGTGCCGCCTTGTGACTACCCTATGCACTTGCTGACAAAATCATCAGGTCGCATATATTAAAAATGGCCGAGATTGTCGAAAGCCCGGTCATTTTTGGCGGAGCGTAGCTACTTGACTATTCAGAAGCTGGATTTACATGTTGTTCAGATAGCATTTTCTGATAACTTATCTGATAATCTTGCAGTTATCTTGTACTCTCCTGCTTGTTTTTTCTGCTATCAGGTACTTTCTGAGTTCCTGCAGCACTACCCCGCGCCCGACAGGATCATTGAACCAAGTATCTATGTGAGTCGTCGGCCCGTATGCCGGGAAATACACAACCTCTTCTCCCGCAAAGGCATCGATTTCATCCGCATAAAGCTTTGTCCTTCGGATGTGGAACCCGCCGGTTATGATGCCGATCCTGAGTGGCGCGGATTCAATGCTGTCCGCATCTGCTTCGACCTCAAGTTCGTGTATGATGCCATACGAGAACAGCAGATTCTGCTTCGTATATTTAGCTCTGTTTTCGAGGTAGATCTGCTTATCGGATATCCCATGTACGCGCAGATACTCCGCCATGTATTCGGCTTCTGTGTGCAGGCCGTCCTTATGGGGATTACCGCCGCTGACGATGTATTTCATTTCGGGATTGCCTCTGCCGATCTGCAAAGCGCGCTCGACTTTGTAGCCGCAGTTCCGGCTGCCCAGAATGACCAGCACGTCGACACGCGCGTCCATATCGTATGGTCCACCGAAGATCATACGGTTGATCAGAGGCAGGTTCTCATCCTTTTCTTCCGGATGATCAGCGAATCTCTCGATGGTCATCTCCACCTCACGCGAGAAATCATAGGCCTCAAAATCCAGTTTTTCTTCTTCCGTCACATCCTCAGATAAAGTGAGGAAGCAATCCATTTTATCCTGATGCAGGCGCATGACGCAGTCGAAATATCCCGGTTTATGACATGAAGACATCGACTTCTCATTCCTCTGTATGTAACGGAGCATGATCATCGAAGACGTGGTGACACAGGGGCCGCTGCTTTCGCGTCTGCCGCATGCCGTGAGGAAGGCGTAGTTGAACAGTCTGTCTTCGCCGAAATCAACGTTCTCCTTAAAACGCAGATGTTCCCGCTCTATCACTTCTCTTTTGTAGAATTTATTGCAGTTCGAATAGACCAGGAGCTGGCGCATCCTGATATACCGGTCCGCGAAAGCGCCCGCCGTCTCGTACACACCGTCTTTTACGGTCCAGTACTCATTATTGCCCCTGAGCGGCACGCGTTCGATCCCGAATATATACAGATCGGATCCGCTCTCAGTCAAAGGAAGGCTTCTGCTCAAAAAACCTTCGCGGTAACAGTCGTCGCAATCCATGAAAGCGACGTACTCGCCTCTCGCCATGTCCAGACCCTTGTTTCTTGCTCCGGAAGCGCCCCGGTGCTCCTCATAACAAATGAACAGATTCTCCTGCCTGCCTTCGAGCTCCTTCAGCTTCTCAGCAGTCCCGTCGGAAGATCCGTCATCGACGATGATCAGTTCACAGTTGTCCGGGAGCTGGCTCAGCACAGAGCCAGCGGAATCATCCAGCAGGTCTTTGCAGTTATATGCAGGAATGATCACAGATAATAATGGTCTCATATCCAAATACCGGTCTCCCCTCTGAACTATCGTATCAGCACGTCCTGACGGTGGGTCTTTTTCCATGTGCGGCGTAGGTAATAATCTTCCAGTATCCAGCTGGTCCTATGTCAAATCGTTATCTTAGTGTAATTCAAATTAAGTATATACTGATAATCGACGCTTTTCGCAACCTTCTTGATGATGCCGTAATTGCTCGTGATCAGCTTCTGCTGCTCTTCGTCTTTGTTGAGGGCTATGCACTCTCCGTCATCAAGAACGGTGAATATCGCATCGTGCTTTCCAATGAATTTGACCATCACCTCAACGTTGACTGGCTTGTTTTTGATCGGGAAGATGCTTTTATTCACCTCTTTTGCATATGCAACCATTTCCTCCATGCAAAGAGCGATTCGATAGGCGACTCTTTTATCTATGCCGTTCTCATCCGCAAAAGCTCTCAGTGACCTGGATGCCTCCACAGCATCTTCCGGTCTCATCGTCATATACAGAACGACCTCTTCTTCGTTATCCAATTGTTCTTTTCTGTCCTTTGCAAGCCACCATCTGTATCTGCGCATCGAAAGCGCAAACACCAGTAATTCGGTCAGAAGATAGGAAAGGAAGATCAGTGGCGGCGCTGCCATGCGAGAGATGATGAATGCGAAAACAGGAAGGGTCCCGTTCCCCACCAGGGTCAGTGCTACGGCATATCCGGAGTCCTTGCGGTTGCTCAGATACATGCGCATCATATAATCAAATCCTCTGAAAACGAAATATAAAGAAAACAGCCGCAGAGACATAATGCCTGCATCGGGGATCTCCCTGATGCCATGAAGCGCGAAAAAGATCCCCGGAAAGAACCAAACTACGAGAGTAGCCATCAACGCAGTCATGGCATTCAGGACAAGGCCCTGTTTCATCACTATGCTGAGTCCTTTTTTATCATCAGCTCCCGAAAGCAGACCGACGACAGGTCTCGTGCCTTCTACCACTCCCGATATCAGCACATTTGCGATGCTGAAGCAGAAAGCGCACACGCCCTTTATAGCCCCTCCCTCCGGGCCGAAAGCGTTAAGGATGATCTGCATAAAAAAGAAACTCTGGAATGCCACCACGAGTGAATAGGTGGTATCAGGGCCGCCGCATCCGAGCACCTCTTTGACGTCTGCCGCCTTCAGCCTGTATCCGCTGCTCCTGTACATATCCGTATAGCGGTTCAGATAGAACACGGTGGCGCTGCATCTAAGCAGATTCGCACAGGCTGTTCCGGCTCCCGCACCGGCCACTCCCATATGCAGCGCGCCGACAAATACAAGATCAAAGGCAAGATTGGAAAGGCCCTCCATCACGGACAGCCACATCAACACCTTCATTCTTCCTGATATCTGCAGCTGATAGGTGCCTACATTGGATATGAGTGAAAGCGGCGCGCATACCATGAGCCCTATGGCATACTGCCATGTAAGCACATACATCTCATCGCTCAGCCCGTATGATCTGATCATGAGCCAGACGACAGGTATCTGAAGCACCCCGACTGCTGCCGCCAGAATGATCATTATCCTAAGCGAGATCCCTCTGATCCTGTCGATCTTATCGGGATCATTCATTCCCATAGCAGTAGAGATGCTCGTTGCTATGCCGCTTGCGGCAAGAACGGAAAGAGTGCCGGTCATCAAAGAGACCGGATAAAAAATGTTCACCGAGGACAGCGCATCCGATCCGCAATAATTCCCTACAACAAGCCCGTCAACAGACATCAATAACAATACCGAAAGATTGGTCATTATCATCGCCGGTATATATTCAGAGAGTTTACGCAAAGTTAGCCCGCCGTCGCGTCTGTATCGTTTTAATATATCAAGCTCATTCATCTTTTTTGATGCTATCCCATACGCCTATAAACATGTTTGCTGCATCAGAGTCTGTTTCATCAGCAAGATCAAGGAGCTGTCTTACTACCTCTCTGGCAGCGTCAGCCTCCGGTCTGAATGAAAAACGTATCATTTTTTCGAATACTGAACTTCGTTCTTTATTGTATCTGTCAAGGTCGAATCGCTCTCCGAAGTTATCCAGCTTTCCGAGAAGATCGAGCGGAATCATTGTCTTCCAACAACCGAAGCACTCCCCGCAGTTTTTACCATCCTCTGTATCATTGCTGCAGACAGAAACATATTTGCGAAAATCCGGATCGTCCGCTATCTTCCGCAGTTTGTCTACCCTTAAGGCATGATCGCTGATGATATAGCGAAGGCTCTCCGTTCCGCAGCTTTCACACAGGAGATCCTCATAGTGCTGTGTCGGAACGAAAAGCGATGTCTTTTGTACATTATGCCCGTTCCCCGATGAAGCTATGATATACGCAGAAAACAGATGCTCAAGCGCAAGAGTGCAGCAAAGGAATCTGTACATTCCGGTATAAATCAATCCGCCACGGTAATAATCCCTGTCAAAATTCGTCCATACTTCTATTAAAGGCAGTCCTTGATGACCTGCGATGACGCGGGCCTTTTCTGCCGTGCGCCTGCTGTACAGCTGCTCGCTCTTCTCTATGATCTTGTCAACATCATAAGGCGGATCGAGATACGGGAAAAGATAGTCTGCGTGATAATACGACGAATGAGTGATCTTCAGATCATCCGGCGCATTGCTTCCTCCGTAGATGTGAAGGGCATACATGGCATCCGCTCCGCAGGACATTCCGCAAACTACTCCGTTTTCATTCCAGACGGGCTCGTCACTTGTTGGCCCGTCCAGTCTTATCTCTCCGTACCCGTCTCCAGAAAGAGCCGGTATCAGTTTTTGCGTAAGTCCATCATATAGTTTTTTTGAGATGGGCGCTTCGAAACTGATATCCGATCCCGTGACCATGGCATACCAAAAGAAGGCAATAACAAATGCATCGCTCCTCTCACAACACAGATACTTCCCGTAGTCCGCAGTCACCGCGAACCACATCGAACTCCCCTCTTCGCTCCAGGATGCAGGCGGATAATCACAAGTCGTGAGCCAAGAGACATTAGGCAGCCCGGACGTCACTTCAATAAAGCGCTGTGCAGTGTCATCCGAGATCGTGACAGGGGCATGGAGCTCTGTCCTATCACCCTTTTCAGTTATATAGGGCTTACCTATTGAAATCATTGTTTATATCTTCTTTACCTCAACATTAGCATTCCTGTTCTTTCAAATTAGTCCATATATATTATAGCTAACACTTTTGGGGCTTGCCATAAAAATCAGAGATCAGAGTTTTTACTCTGCTCTTGGCAAGATGATCAACAATTATTGCGATGAGCTGTGTATTCTGAGGAGAAGCCTGCATTCGACCCGCAGGACTTGCACTTCAATGATGCATGCTTCTAACATCAGCGATCTGACAATCCAGGCACAGCTTGGACACAAAGATCTCAGAACGACATTTAACTCGTATTGCTACGACGTTACTACTGACGCGGAGAGATACCGAGCAATTTCAGCATCACTGGCCTAGGTCATCCAACCAATGCTAAACTACAGACGCCCTCAAAACATTGATTTTTTCAACGCTTTGGGGGCGTCGTGCGTACGAGGTTTCATCCAACCACATCCAATCATTGTTTAACCACTTCAAAAACTTAAAAAACCGTTGAAATTTCAACGGTTTGAGTGGTGGAGCGTACGAGGCTCGAATTTACACGCTAATCCTGAACACGTTGAAATGAAAGGAGGACAGCACGTCATCATTTTCTATCCAACCACTCATCCAACCACTTAGTTACTTCATAGATTAAATCGTCATATTATTCCAAATGACGGCGCAATCTACGGAGGATCATCCCTAAGAGTATTGCCGCCGATCCACCCATCAGGAATATCCAGAGCGTCAGGATGCTTTCATCACCGGTTTCTGCTCCGTGCCGTCCTCCATTTCCGCTAGCGCCTTTTCCCGGCGATATATGGAAATAGTCCGCATACATGATAGAATGCGGACTAGTGATCACAATAGTATCGGGCTCCAGCCGGGCGATCTCTTCTGCCACTCTCTCGTAAGCCCTGGTTGTTTCCTCTATCTGAGCCTCGCTGCCTCTACCTACATCCGGGACGATCATAGGCGGATGAGGTACCATAAATCCTGCAACAAAACCCATAGTCTGTTCCTCCTGTTGATTCAAGATCAGCGGTTTTCCGCCTCCCAGATAAGTTCCTCAAGAGTGCTGTAGAGATGATCCGGGTCGACAGGCTTGGACAGATGTGCATTCATGCCAACCTGCAGTGATCTTTGGACATCCTCATCAAAGGCGTTCGCGGTAAGAGCAATGATTGGCACAGTCTTGGCATCCGGTCTGTCGAGCGCCCGTATCGCTGCTGAGGCTTCGAGGCCGTCCATCTCAGGCATGCGCACATCCATCAGGATAGCATCGTAATACCCCGCATCGCTGGCTGCAAATGTATCCAGCGTGATCTTTCCGTTTTCGGCATGATCGACATCGATCCCCTTGACCTCAAGTATCCTCTTCATTATCTCGGCATTTACCTTGATGTCCTCAGCCATAAGGATATGTCTGCCGTTGAGATCAACTCTCCTCTTTTCAGCCACATGATCCATGCCGTTCTTGAGGGCGACCCGCGCGAACTCATCGATGACATTAGAAGCAAACAGCGGCTTCGCAAGGAAACTGTCGACTCCGACGTGCATAGCTTCGTCCATGATCTCATCCCAGTTGAACGATGTCAAAATGATTACAGTTGTCTCACGGTCATAGCGTTTACGTATCTCCGCTGCAGTCTTGATTCCATCCATGTCAGGCATCTTCCAGTCCAGGAGGATCAGGTTATATGGCGTGTGCTTGGTGTGCTCCAGCTCGATCATGCGAAGCGCTTCTTCACCGCTGAAGCATGTATCCGCGGAAATGCCTGCCTCATCGAGCACTATCCTCGCGTGCTCAGCAGCGATCTCCTCGTCATCTACCACAAGCACCTTCATGTCCTGTGGTTTGATATATGTGTTGGCAGAGAGCGGACGATCGCAATTCTTGAGGCTGATCACCACCGTGAACTCCGTCCCTTCTCCCTTTTCGGATCTGACCGATATGGTACCATTCATAAGCTCCACGATGTTCTTCGTGATCGCCATGCCGAGCCCGGTGCTGCCGTATTTGCTGCTGTGACTGCTGTTTTCCTGCGTAAATGAATCGAAGATCTTCGGTATGAATTCCTTATCGATACCTATACCCGTATCTCTTATGACGAATTTCAGAGTAGACTGATCTTCGAAAGTGCCGACGCGCTCCACCTCAAACATGATACTTCCCGGAGCTTCGGTGAACTTTATAGCATTTGAAAGCATATTGATCAGCACCTGCTTGAGCTTCATGTCGTCGCCTATGTAATAGTCGCCAACACCGCCCGAGAGCTTGCACTCGTATTTCAGGCCCTTTTCGTTGCACTGCGACATCACCATAGTGTTGATCTGCTCGAGCATGCCGCTGAACGAGAATTCCTCTTTACGAAGCACAAGCCTGCCCGACTCTATGCGGCTCATGTCGAGGATATCGTTGATCAGCCCCAAAAGATGCCTGGCGCTCTCACCTATCTTTTCGAGATATTCTCTGGTCTCATCCTCGAGCCTGTCATTATTTAGAGCGAGTCTGTCGAGTCCTATGATCGCGTTCATCGGTGTGCGGATCTCATGGCTCATGTTGGAAAGGAATGCCGTCTTGGCTACGTTGGCCTGCTCCGCAACATCCAGCGCTTCAGCGAGAGCCTTCTGCTGCATCATCGACTCGCGCATCTCTTCATCGATATCCGTGAAGCCTATCCCCGCCGCATGCACGAGACCATCAGGTCGATCTTCAAGGTGACGCACTCCCGCCATCCTGAGCATCGAATACTTCTCCTGATCTCCGTTGACCTCCAGGAATCTGTACGTGATGATCGGATGCTTGAGAAGTTCCCTGCGTATATTTTCCGGCTTTATAAAGTCCATATAGCCTTCGCGATAACTCTCATGCACATGCTCGTTTCCAAATTCTGTAAACACCTTGAGGAATGGGAATCTCTGACCGATCAACGGGTCATCGTCATATATCCCGGCGGCCAGGTAGCACACCCCTTCATCCTCATCCAGATCGACGTAGTAAACGCTGCGGTAGTCAGACGACAGAGCTATGATCATGCTGTCCTGTCTTTTCCTTTGCTCTTGTTCCTCAAGAAGCCGTTCCTGCAGCGCGATGCGCTCTTCCATCTCCTTCTGCCTCGCCTCGGATTCTTTCATGCGCGCGATCTCAGTGACATCGACACACATACCAAGCGTGCAAAGGCGTCCTGTATTATCTGTGAACTTGAGCTTTGTAGTCTGCAGATTACGAGTGGTTTTCCCGGTAGCATCGGGTACGTCCTCAAAGAAGACATACGGCTCATCCATCGACACGGCCTTCGTGTCATCCTTTACGAAGTGGTCCGCAGTCTCTTTGTCGAACAGATCGTGGTCTGTGAATCCGACCACTTCATCAGGCGAACTCTTTCCGGCGTATTCGGCAAACGCCTGATTGCAAGCCAGGTAACGCCCGGTAGATACTTCCTTTGAAAAACTCATTGCCGGCATATTTGAAAGAAGTGAGGCGACAGATCCCATAAGATCAGCCAGCCCGGCCGCAGATTGTATCTGGTCCATCAGGCGGAGGTTTTCTTTCTTTGTAGCCTCCATAGCCACCTGAGCCTGCTCTTCTGCCAGATGCTTTTCTGTGATGTCTGAGATAAAGACATAGTACAGACCGCCCAGTCTCTCGCTCTCGTCATAGTGTCCATAGTCGTCGACCCAGCGCACTTCTCCGTCCTTGCGGATTATGCGGTATACGACATGGTCGATATTTTCATCGCTTTCTTCTATCTGATCATCGATAGACTCCGTTATCTCAGCATAATCATCAGGGTGAACCATCCCCTTGAAGGTGTACCCGGTCAGTTTCTTAAAATCTTCCAGGCCGTCGCAGCCGTATATATCGAAGACCGCCTTGTTGGCGTACATCAATTCCTCGTTGCCCTCAGCCTTATATATGAAGAAGCCTCCCGGCATATAACTTCCGATAGTCTCGACGAGCGTCATCGCCTTTTCGTCGAGTTCAAAATGCTTGCCGAACATACATCTGCCTCCTGTCAGGAAATAACCGGTTTAAATTCGGTGTTATTATATATCGATCCATACTAATTATATTCAAAATCGCATAAACAAGCTATTTTTTTCGTTTGAACGCTCCCGCTACCTACTGCGTAGAGGTAGGGGTATTCTCGCACGATATGATAAAGACCACCAAGCTTCACATCAATGAAACTTGGGGGTTTTCTCTATGCCATACTATTGAATAAATAGAATCATCCATTTCTGTTTATTTTTACTTGTCCCTGAATTCGATTTTTATGAATCTTGCAGTTATTATATTACGCCAAAAATAGCAAGCAGAGGAAAATTGCTCCTACTCGCAATTTTCCGGCCTTGGTGGCAAGCCCCCAAACCCCGTCCAAAAGCAATGTCAGCACATCGTTTTTTGCAAATAAAATTTAGCGGTCGACTCATATATCCTTTCACAAAAAACAGTTGCAAAAAACCTGGTCATGGCCACAATGTCATTTAGTTAAGATGACGAACAGATACTCCTTCACCAGAAATGGTGAGGGGGTATTTTTTTAATTACACCGCATGCCTTTTATCCCGCCCCCTCCGGGTGCGCGAAAGATTTCTAGAATATACTTGACACTACGG
>JAFVPI010000040.1 GCA_017505405.1 Mogibacterium sp. | reverse complement strand
ACACCGGTTCAATAATGGCAGGCAGTACCGAAAAATATGACAGACTCGAAGACAGCTTTATAGAACTCCTGTCGTTCAAGATAACCGATGCCATCAAGAGGATGGACATTCCGGGAACCATACACCGTGAGGGTAAAGCGATGCTTCTGGAGCACGTACTGAATTCCAGGATCCTGTCACTTATGGTAACTGACAATATGATCGACAAGGTGATGGGCGCGGTCAGTGACAAGATGGAGGAGTTCATAGATGCCAGAGGTCCTGAAATGGTCAGCGAGATCACCGAATCGAGGATACATGATCTCGGCAACAGGACCCCTCTGTATGTGCTTGAGCTGGCGGGTTATGACCCTGAGTTCGTAAGGAGAAAGATCACTGAGGCATACCGGGAATCCGTGGTGAATGCGGTCAATTCTGCCCTCCGAAGGATAGATGTCGCAAAAGTCGTAGAGGACAAGATAAACGCAATGTCAGTTGAAGAACTTGAAAAGGGAGTGCTGACTGTGATGAAGACCGAGCTCAGAATGATAGTGAACCTGGGCGCTCTCATCGGCCTGGTGATAGGCAGCATCAATATATTCATCTAACGGAGATCAGAAATGTGCGATAAGAATGATTATGTGGTGTTCGATCACGTCCGCAAAGTCTACCATGTGGGCGAGGTCGATATAGAAGCCCTGGCAGATGCCACTTTCAGCGTAGCGAAGGGCGAGCTTGCCATTGTTGTCGGAGAATCCGGCGCCGGCAAGACGACACTGCTGAACATACTCGGCGGAATGGATACCCTTACGAGCGGAAAGGTGTTGCTCGACGGCAGGGAGATCAGCAGCCTCAGCATGAGGGAACTGACTAAATACCGCAGATATGATATCGGCTTTGTGTTCCAGTTCTACAACCTGGTGCAGAATCTTACCGCGCTTGAGAATGTGTCTCTTGCCACACAGATCTGTAAGGATCCGCTGGATCCGGCCGAGACGCTTAAGGCGGTAGGCCTGGGTGAGAGGATGTACAACTTCCCTGGACAGCTTTCGGGAGGAGAACAGCAGAGAGTGGCGATCGCCAGAGCGCTGGCAAAGAATCCGAAGCTGCTTCTCTGCGACGAACCTACAGGTGCTCTCGACTACAACACCGGCAAGCAGATACTTCAGCTTCTGCAGGACCAGGCGCACAATTCAGGCGCCACGGTAATTATCATAACCCACAACAAGGCGATCACGCCCATGGGTGACCGTGTAATAAGTGTCAGGAGCGGAAGGGTGCAGGATGTGAAGATCAATGAGAATCCTGTGCCGGTGTCTGAAATAGAGTGGTAGCATGCTTAAAAAGTCGACCTTCAGAGAGATAAAGACCTCACTTGCAAGATATCTCGCGATCTTTGCGATCGTAGCTCTTGGAGTGGGGTTTTTCAGTGGTCTGAGGGACTGCAAGGAGTCGATGGTGAGCACCGCCAGCCGCTACCTTGAGAGGACGAATTTCTACGATTATCAGATACTTTCCTCCTATGGCGCCGATGATGACAGCGTTGCTCTGGCAGAGTCGTGGGATGGCGTGAAATCAGCCGAGGGATCCATACAGATCGATGTGATCGCACGCTCCGGAAGCGGTGATTCAAGTGCTCTCAAGGCTATTTCCTTACCGGAAAATATCAACAAACTCAACGTCACCGAAGGAAGACTGCCGCAGAACGTGAACGAGTGTGTTCTTGATGCATACAGCATAACTGACGAAGGCTTTCATGTAGGCGATCATATCGAAATAACAGATGAAAACGATAAAGACAAACTCGGGGATTTCAAAGTTAAAGACTTCGAGATAGTCGGCCTGATCAATACACCGATCTATCTGGACTACCAGAGGGGGTCGACAGACATAGGAAATGGAAGTCTCGATACCTTCTTCTTCATAGATAAGGATGCTTTTGATGTAGATTACTACACCAATCTTTATGTGAAACTGGACGGCGATGAAGTGTCGCTGACCGATGAGCATGAGGACAAGCTCAAGGAGCAGGAAGACAATATGAAATCGCTGGCCGAGGCGGTAAGAGACGGCCGGCGCGAGACCGCAAGGAAGGATGCTCAGGAAGAGCTTGACGAGAAGAAGCAGGAATACGAAGATAACCTTGCCAAATATGAGGAAGAGAAGGCTGATGCAGAGAGAAAACTGGACAAAGCGGAAGGGCAGATAAAAAAGGGCGAGCGTCTGATCAATTCAAACCGCAAAAAGGCAAAGAAGGGCAGAAGTGAAGCGGAATCCGCGATCGGTGAACTCGAAGCAAAACTCAAGGAAGTGGACGCCGGGATAGATACGCTCAAAAGCGAGAGAAAAAAAGCCGAAGACGGACTTGCTCAGGCAAACAGCGGAAAAGAACAGGCAGAGAAGGGCAAGGCTGAGCTCGAAGCAGGCATAAGCAAGCTGCAGCAGGCAGCTCAGGCCGATCCTGATAACGCTGATAAATATAATGCGCAGATCGCTGAGCTTAACGGGCAGCTAGCCGGGGTGAATCAGCAGATAAGCGGGATAGATGCGCAGATCGGTGAAATAAATGCAGGCATTTCAGCTATTGATGCAAAGCTTAAGGAAGCTGAATCCGGAAAGGCGCAGCTTGAGGCGGGCATAGCCGAAGCAGAAAAAGGAATAGAACAGGCGAATTCCGGTCTGGCCACACTTGATAAAAAGGAAAAGGAACTGGCAGCAAACAAGCGTAAGCTCAGGAACGAAGAGAAAAAGGCTGACAGCGAATTCGAAAAGGCAAAGAAGAAGCTTGACGATGCAAAGGATAAGCTCGATGAGGCGCAGGAGAAGATCGATACCATGGATATCGGCAATTCCTATGCACTCTCGCGCAAGGAGAACATGGGCTACTCTTCATTTGACAGCAACTCGAGCATAGTCAGCAATATTTCCAAGATATTCCCGCTGTTCTTCTTCCTGATCGCGGCTCTTGTATGCATGACTACCATGACGAGAATGGTCGATGAGCAGCGCACTCAGATAGGAATACTTAAAGCGCTGGGCTACAGCAACAGCCAGATAGTAGGAAAGTACATGTTCTACTCGGGAAGCGCGGCGTTCCTGGGGGCTGTTCTCGGCTTTTTCGTCGGATGCAAGGTGTTCCCGGCTGTCATCTGGCATGCTTACACGATGATGTATGATTTCAGCCATACGGTCGATTACATAATCAACTACAAGCTCGGACTTGCGGTACTTGCAGTGGCGCTTCTGTGCTCAATGGGAGCGACATGGGTGTCTATCGCGGCGGACTTCAAGGTGCCTCCTGCAGAGCTGATCAGACCTAAGACTCCGCGCGCAGGCAAACGTATACTTCTTGAGAGGATAAAACCGCTGTGGAACCGCATAAGCTTCCTTTATAAAGTGTCGATCCGCAATATCTTCAGGGACAAGAAGAGATTCCTGATGATGGTGATAGGCGTCAGCGGATGCACGGCGCTTCTGATCGCGGGCATAGGCATCAGGGCTACGATCTCCAAAGTCGCGGATTATCAGTTTGATGAGATATCCTTATACGATATAACGGTAATATTCAGCAAGAACATGACCGGGGACAGGCAGAAGGATTTCCTGAATGAGATCAGCTCAGACAAGGATATTTCTGACGAAAATGTCCGGTTCCTGCATCGCGGAGAGATAACAGTGGTGATGGGCGATAAGACTGCCGATATCACATGCGTCGCTACCGATGCTGAAGGCTTCGATGATTTCATAGACCTGCATGCGGGCGATCAGCATATCGAGTATCCGGGACCGGGAGAGATAGTGATAGTCAGAAAGACCAATCACGACTACGGGCTCGATGTGGGAGATGTTGTAACGCTGCGCGATGACTACCGGGAGATGGAGGCGAAGATAGTCGGAGTTGCAGACAACTACGTCTATGACAGCCTTTATATGACGCCGGAGACGTACCGCCAGGGCTTCGGCAGGGATCCTGATGTAAAAGCGGCATACATCAATCTTGAAGACGGCGCCGAAGAAGATGTGATAAGAGCAGTGGCAGCTGATGCTGCAGGGTATGAGTATACCGCGGCAGTCCAGCCCAACATCGACGTCAGGGAAAATGTCAGCAGGATGATGAAGAGCCTGAACGCTATTGTCTATGTAGTCATTCTTTCGGCGGCCCTGCTTGCGTTCATAGTGCTTTACAACCTCACGAACATCAACATCACGGAACGCATGCGTGAGATAGCCACAATAAAGGTGCTTGGGTTCTATCAGATAGAGGTATCGCAGTATGTGTTCCGCGAGAACCTTTTCCTGACAGCCGTTGCGGCTGTT
>JAFVPI010000039.1 GCA_017505405.1 Mogibacterium sp. | reverse complement strand
CCGGGCGGAGAGAGTTCTGAAGTTCTGCAAGCGGGCGGACATGGAAGCCCTGGCCGGCATCAGGGACGCCTATAAGATCGACGGAACCAACTTCGATCACATTATCAGTGTTGTCGGCGATGTTTCATCTGAATCCTGAGAAAACATGACAAAAAAAGTTATATTTAAAAAAACCACTTGACCTTCCACTTTGTGGAAAGCTTATCCTGTGACCGAAGATAACAGGAAAGAAATAAACTGATCATAATGAGAATGACAAAAATACTGTTTGTATGCCACGGCAATATATGCCGCAGCCCGATGGCTGAATATGTGCTGAAGGATATGGTCAAGAGGAGAGGGATCTCTGACAGGTTTGTCATAGATTCGGCTGCGACCAGCAGGGAGGAGATCGGCAATCCTGTATATCCTCCTGCGAGACGGAAACTTGCGGAAAAAGGAGTGCCGTTTGGGAACCACAGGGCGTGGCAGATGACAAGGAGCGACTACGGCCGCTTCGACATGATCATATGCATGGATCAGAATAACATACGGAACATAAAAAGGATCACGGGCGGCGATCCGGAAGGCAAGATAAGCCTCCTGCTCGATTACACAGACAGGGCGGGTGATGAGGTCGCCGATCCGTGGTACACGGGCAACTTCGACGCCACCTGGCGCGATGTGACAGAAGGATGCGAGGGATTGCTGCAACATATTTTGAAAGGAGAATGAAATGGCAACTGTAGAAGAACTCATCAGGCAGTACGATACTGACCCTGAACTCCGGAAAGAGATAGAGGAGATCCTGGCGGATCAGAAGATCACAATGGGAGAATTCCTGAGCTTCGCGAAGAAGCATGATGTCCAGGTGTCACTTGCGGACTTCCCGAAGATCATAAAAGAGGCAAAAGAAGCAGGCCTGATCAAATAACGGAGCATATAGATGGCAGAGCGCAAGGGTGAAAACCAGAAACTGAAGATGCTGTATCTTGTACAGCTTTTTTCGCGTGAGACAGATGATGCTCACAAGCTTACCATGCCTGAGATCATTGCAAAACTTGCTGCTGACGGTGTGAATGCTGACCGCAAGACTCTGTATCAGGATTTTGATGAGCTGCGCAGGTTCGGCTTCGATATCATTTCGGAGAAAGACGGGCGCAACTATTACTATTACCTCGGCAGCAGGGACTTTGAACTGCCGGAGCTCAAGCTCCTCGTGGATTCTGTGCAGTCAGCAAAATTCATAACTGACAAGAAATCCGGCCAGCTGATAAAGAAACTCGAATCGCTGGTCAGCAAGTATGAGGGCTCGCAGCTCCACCGGCAGGTGATAATCGCCGGTCGCGTGAAGACCATGAACGAGAGCATCTACTATAACGTGGACAAGATCCATGCGGCAATCGGAGCGGACAGGCAGATACGATTCCAGTATTTCGACTGGAATCTCAAAAAGGAGATGGAGCCTCGCTATGGCGGCAGGTGGTATCAGCTGAGTCCGTGGGCTCTGATGTGGGATGATGAAAAGTACTATCTTGTCGCTTACGACTCAAAGCATGAAATAATCATTCACTACCGTGTCGACAAGATGACGCATATAAAAGTGCTGGATGAAAAACGTGAAGGACACGAAGCGTTCAGGCAGTTCAACATCGCGCATTATACAAACACTCTGTTCGGCATGTACGCAGGCGACGAGACCAGGGTCACCATAGAGGCGGAGAACCGTCTGGTGAGCGTGTTCATCGATCGCTTCGGAAAAGATATAATAATCGCACCTATAGATGATGATCATTTCCGCACTACTGTCACCGTAGCTGTCAGCAGGCAGTTTTTCGGCTGGATCATGGCCATAGACGGTGATGTGCGCATAGTGGCCCCTGATACTGTGGTAAGGCAGATCAGGGAAGAGATCGAACGTCAGGCGGAGAAGTACAGATGATCAAAGGCGCTACGAGAAGGCGTACATACAAGGCGATCTACAGGCTGCTCGACAGGGTGTCGCCCGTTCCTTTCGACTGCGGCACTATCTGCGGGGCCGCCTGCTGCAATGCGGCATATTCAGACGAAGATGTGGGGATCATGCTGCTGCCGGGCGAGGAGAAGATACACGACAGAAATGCGGACTGGCTCAGCTGGGAAGCCCTCAGCACGGATGATTATGAGCTTCCGGGCTCGTGGCATGGCAAGATATTCTTTGTAAAATGCAAGACACCGCCTCACTGCCCAAGGCATATGAGACCGATCCAGTGCCGGAGTTTTCCTTTGCTCCCGCACCTTGATGAGGACGGCACACTGCAGCTGATATTCAATGACTACGATCTTCCTTATGCCTGCCCGATGATCGAAGAGGAGATAGAGCTCGATGAGCGCTTTGTGCAGGCCACATATACGGTATGGAAGCATCTCATACGTGATCCTCTGATATATGACATGGTGTGGGGCGAGTCACGCGCAAGGGACATGGACGCAGATGGAGAATAGCGTTGCGGAACGTATAGCTGAATATGTACAGGAAGCCGGCGGCAGAACTTTTTATGTCGGAGGCTTTGTGCGCGACAGACTTCTCGGCATCGAAAACAAGGATGTGGATATCGAGGTGCACGGGACAGAACCTGCTGCCCTGCTTGAGATACTGAAAAAGGTGGGTGAGCCGCTGGCTTACGGGAAGAGTTTCGGAGTCTATGCTCTGAAGGGTGAGGACATAGACATCGCAATGCCGAGGCGCGAGCGCGCGACCGGCACAGGCCACAGGGACTTTGAAGTGGATGTGGATCCTTTCATTGGAACACGCGAGGCTGCCAGGCGCCGCGATTTCACCGTCAATGCGCTTATGGAGGATGTGCTGACAGGCGAGATAGTCGATCATTTCGGCGGCCGCCGCGACCTCGATGAAGGGGTCATCAGGCACATCGATCCGGCGACCTTCATCGAGGACCCTCTGAGGGTACTGCGCGGAGCGCAGTTCGCGGCGAGATTCAGCTTCACGATAGCACAGGATACCGTTGAGCTGTGCCGCGGCATCGACCTCTCAACGCTTTCGCGTGAGCGCGTTGAAGAGGAACTCAGAAAGGCCTTGCTCAAAGCTGACAAACCTTCAGTATTCTTTGAATCGCTGCGCGTGATGGACCAGCTCGATGTATGGTTCCCGGAGCTGATGCAGACCATAGGCCTCGAGCAGGATCCGGTTTTCCATCCGGAAGGCGATGTCTGGACTCACACGATGGAAGTCATAGATAGAGCTGCAGCATTCAGGGAACGCGTGTCCGAGCCATACCGCTTCATGCTGTTCGCACTGACTCATGATCTTGGCAAAATAATTACTACTGCAGAGAAGAACGGACGCATCCACGCCTATGAGCATGAGATAAAAGGCATGCCTCTTGTGGAGTCTTTCACAGGGCGGCTCACCAATGAAAATGACATAAAGGATTATGTGTTCAATATGGTGCCGCTTCACATGCGCCCGAATGTAGCAGCGTACTCAAAACCGGTCATGAAATCCACAAATAAAATGTTTGACGCGGCAAGTGCTCCGGAAGATCTCATATGGTTTGCCGAAGCCGACAAGCCGGTCGTTTCGGGCACGGATCCATTCTCCGGGGACAGGGAGTTCCTT
>JAFVPI010000038.1 GCA_017505405.1 Mogibacterium sp. | reverse complement strand
TGCATATTGCGAAGCTCAACGGCCGGTTTTGCGGAGCAAAACGGCCTAGATGCGGAGCCAGCGGCCGCTTAAAATAACGAATTCTGTACACGGTCTGTCCCAAGAGCGCCGCGCTGTCAGCGGGTTCTACTAAACCCTGCTGACAGCTATAGAGCGAGTGCGATTGGTCAGACAGACCCCGGGAGCTCAATTGAGAGCGACCGACAAGTGCTATTTGAATATATATGAACTTAACTTCATAATGGTTCTCGGTTAATACTACCGAGTAATCGAAAGGAGGTTAAGTTTCATGCTCGATTACAAAGACATCATCACTAAGCGCTATGGCCTGGGCATGTCCGGCAGCAAAATAGCCGATCTGCTCAAGGTCAGCAAGTCAGGAGTCAACGACTTCCTACGGGCCTTCGAAAAATGTGAGGATCTTGGATTCCCGCTACCTGAAGGCATCACCAATTACGGCATTGCCGAAAAAGTTTATGGCAAAGCTACTTATGCCGGGATCCGAGATACCAGTTATGAGCTTCCGGACTATGCGTCTATCCACAAACAGTACGAGAACAAAAGCAATATGACGCTGGTATATCTCTGGAACCGCTACGTCAGGAAATGCCGTGACGAAGGCAAGAAATTCTATCAGTACCGGCAGTTCTGCGAACTCTATGGCAAATGGTGCGAAGAGAACTATGAAACAGCTCATTTCAACGCAATCATTGGCCAGACCATGGAAGTAGATTTTGCAGGTCAGACATTTGAACTCATAGACAAGATCACCGGTGAGATCATTCCTATCGTAGTTTATGTAGCTGTACTGCCATATTCACAGTATGTATATGCTGAAGGCATGATCTCGACCAAAGAACCTCAATGGATCGATGTAAACAATCATGCTCTTGAGTGGTTTGGCGGAGTCCCGGCGATAGTTGTCTGTGACAACTGTAAGCAGGCTGTAATAGCCAATAAAGACTGGATAGAACCTGATCTCAACAAAGACTATGCCGAATGGGCTGATCATAACCGCACAGCAATAATGCCGGCTAAGGTCAAGAAGCCCAAATACAAGAGCAGCGTTGAAGCAGCTGTCGGAATACTTGAAAAAGGATTCTTTCACGATCTTGAAGAGCGTAAGTATTTCAGTCTTAAGCAATTCAATGCTGATCTGTGGGAAGGGATAGAAAAACTCAACAGAAAACCTTTTGAGAAGAAAGAGCACAACAGATACTACTATTGGGAAGAGGAACGTCTGGAATTGATGGCACTTCCCTCCATGCAGTACCAGTACATGGAGAGAAGCATAGCCAAAGTGTCCAGCGACTTCCATGTTCGCTTTGACAATGCTTACTATAGCATAGACAAAGCATATGTGCATAAACGTGTTTCTATCCGCGCTACCGCTACAACCGTAAAATTTTACAGCCTATCGGGCGAGTTCATCTGTGAATGGCCAAGGGCTATACATAAAGGCCAGTGGTCAACAGATCCTAAGCACCTGCCGTCAAGTTACAATAACTATGGTGAATGGAGCAGCACTTACTTCCTCAACAAGGCCGTAAGCGTTGGTCCTAATACGGTCAAGGTAATAAAGGCAGTGCTCAAGAGCAGATCACTCGAAGTACAGACATACCGAATGTGTCTTGGCATACTGAACTATTCCAAGAAGTATGGCAAGCCGGTCCTCGAAGAATGCTGCAAGCAGGCCGTTGAAGTCGACAGACTCAAGTACTCATACATCAAGAATTCTATCGCTGCCGTTGCGGAGGACATGGAATCGACCAATGCCTCCAATGCGATCAGCGAAGAGAGAAATCGCGGTGCCTTCGTAATGGACGCCAGTAAAATGAATGTGGAGACCCTTTTGTCCCGCAGTCAGGAACTGGCTCACCGTAAAGAGAAGGAGGCCGACGATGAATAAAAGCAAAGAGCTAATATATGAGATAGAGGATCAGCTCCAGTTTCTGAAACTCAATCGTATGGCCGAAACACTCGATGAACTGTTCCATTCTAAAGACTTTCTGGAAATGGATAAAGTTTCGCTCCTATCCAGAATGATCGATGCCGAATACCAGGACAAAGCAGCTAAGCTCTTTCGGACTCATCTCAGGGACGCACATCTTAAGGGTGCGCCACAGGAGATCGAAAAATGTGTTGACTCGCAAGATCGTGAATATCTGCCGTTAGATATTACGAAGACGCTTGCAACA
This sequence comes from Mogibacterium sp., assembly GCA_017505405.1. Classification (GTDB taxonomy): domain Bacteria; phylum Bacillota; class Clostridia; order Peptostreptococcales; family Anaerovoracaceae; genus Crickella. The sequence continues at coordinate 2,386 of JAFVPI010000038.1, read as the reverse complement.
CTGGATTTCATCGATGAAGGACTCAATGTGTGTATTCTCGGTCCGTCAGATAGTGGCAAGTCATATCTTGCCAAGGCACTCGGGATCGAAGCATGTGCTAACCATATGGTGGTCTATACTCATTGCGAAAACTTTCTTGAAGAGATGGTATCTCTCAAAGAAATGGATTACGAGAAATACCAGAAGAAAATGAGATCTCTCATAAAGAAGGATCTCGTCATCCTTGATGACTTTCTTCTGCACTCCATTAACGATGAGCGTGAGATCAAAGTGCTTCATGAACTGCTGGAAAAGCGCAGTGAATTGTCAAGGTCCACGATTGTCTGTTCACAGCGGGAACCATCAAGTTGGACATCTATGATCCTCAACGATGAGGTTGCTGCAAATGCAATCTACAAACGTGCAACTAAGCATTACACGGTTGTTATTAATCCGAAAACAGAATAAACAAGCTATTACTTGAGGGCGGCCGTTCTCAACGCAGAGCGGCCGCTGAAAACGCATCTACGGCCGCTGGCCGCCGCAGAATGCACAAGATAGAGATCACGCAAAGGCTTGCCTATCGAAGAGAAAGTCAGCTCATGTCTCGATGCTATCAGATCCACACTATGCAGCATCGGATAAGCCCCTGTTTTATCATCGTTTACAAGATCCTCATCACATCCGACGTAGACCTCTAAATCTTTCTCAGCTCCCATTCTTATAGTTTCCCAGAGCCTGTCCGTATCTCTGCCGGCAGCGCAATAGTCCGTATACATAATGACTTTGCGCTTATCCGTACGAGGCATCTCTTCCAGGCACAGCCCCTCCTCTTCTCCGAGGAACAGCCTGCACAGCTTCTCCGGATTGTCGGGCGCATCATGAGCGCACATTTCATCATAAAACTCCGAATCATCATACTGCTTCCCGGCGTTCAGCATGCGTATGACATCCTCTCCGGTCCTGGCCAGATCGAACGGAAGCGTCTCGATGTCCATGTTGAGCCCGTGATGCTCAAGGTAGGAATCAAGGTCCTCTATATACAGAATAATGTGACGCTTTGTCACCATGTAGTCGAAGAATACGCTTGAGTAGTCCGAGATAAGCGCCTCCGCAACTGCCAGCAGGTTATAGCTGTCAGTCAGAGGAGGAAAAGCTTTTATATGTTTATAATGGCTGAAATCCAGACCGGCTTTGACTGCATGGTGCAGATTGACATAAAGGATCTGATCATCCCGGAGATTCCCGTCCATATAATTGAGGAAGGCCGTCTCCCGTTCTATCGTTTCTTCATCCGAAAGCTGATCACGGAAAGTAGGCATATAAGCATATATATGCTGCCCTTCAGGAGCAAGCATGCTTTGCAGGGAATCTGTATCAGCATCCATTGCTTTGAGTATCCCTGCAGTCCTCGGATACCCCATCATGAGCGCCTTTGCCGAAAGCAGCGGCGTTATCCTGTAGGAATCCCACATTATGCGTCGCGTGAACTCATTAGGGTACAGCAGATAGTCCGCACTGAGGAAGTTCTTCTGCTGTTTGGCATTGCGGTGACACCTGTCTCCGCTCTTAAAGACGCCAAGGGTCTTGAGCGGCGTGCCGTGCCACAGGTCTATCATTACCTGCTTCGGTCTTTTTATCCAGGTATGCGGAAAATAGCTCTCAGTAATAAGATACTTGCAGGTCTCCATCTTTTTAGCGAATCCCTTGCGTACAGTCTTGGTCCTCGTCCAGCCGTTCTCCGCGATATATCCTTTTACAGTCTCTTCCGTAGCTTTCGATACCCTGACGAATATCTCATAATCCCAGAAGTCTTCGTTGCTGTTCAGCTCATTCAGCAGATACTGCATGCTGCCGCGCACACTGCGGCCAAGCCCCGAGATCAGGACGGTCTTCTCCTGCACCGGATCATCATAATAAAAGTCCGGCTCTGTCTTAGGGCCGGGTGTTTTTCCGAACAGCTTAAGCAGAAGGCGGTAACGCCTTTTCAGTGAAGTCCTGCTGTCAGATATAAAGACTTTGCGGTTTGAATCTCTTATTCCCATGTTTTACTCCGTATTTTAATCAGATACTTCCTGAGCTTTCGCTTGAGCCGTCCTGCGATCTTTCGCGGTGTTCTTTCCCTACGGTGACGCTCCCTGTCAGCGCGCGGGCTTAGCTTATTAGTACATATGGTATCGACTCCGGCATTGATGAGCCTGTCCGCCTTCTTCTGATCATCGAGCGAATACACCAGTATGTACAGACCGTAGTTTTTTATAAGGCGTATATACTCATCGTTCACGTCCTTAGCGCTTATCGCGACCGATACGAACCCGTTTCTTTTACAGTAGTCAAGCAGCTCTTCAAGCTCCGTCAGCGAGGTGCCCCTCTTTACGAACATCTGATAATAACTGAAGTGGTACAC
>JAFVPI010000037.1 GCA_017505405.1 Mogibacterium sp. | reverse complement strand
TCTGCGGGCTCGAAGCTGCCCTGTATGAGAATAATTAGGAATTAGTGCAGAGGTCCATCGACGCTGTCGTCATGCTCCACGCATGCATGCTTACACTTCGCGGCATACCTGTTTTCTACAGCGGCGATGAGCTGGGAATGCTGAACGACTACGGATACCATGATGATCCGGGCAGATGGGCAGACAGCCGTAACATACACAGGGGAAAGATGGACTGGGAAAAGGCGGAGGAAAGAAAAGATCTCTCCACTCCGACAGGAAAGATCTTCCATGAACTGCGCGAGCTCGTTATGATACGCAGATTCAACGAAGTATTCCATTCAGACGCCCACGTTTATCCGATCGATACGGGTGACAACAGAGTGCTTGGAATAGCCAGAGACTACAAGGGAAAGCGCATGCTCGGCCTCTTCAACTTCTCGCCGGATGAGGTGTGGGTAGACGCATGGACCGGCGGAAGCATGATGAAACCGTACGGATTCCGCTGGATCCTCGAAAGATAATATAGTAACTAAAGATTTGCTTCATATCAGATCCGGTTCGGATTCCTCATCCGGACCGGATCTGTCCGGCAATTCGAAATCAAAATACGGAGCAAGAGGCTTCATCATCAGCTTTGAACAAAGATAAGCCGTGCCGCCGAAAAACAAAGCCGGCCACAGTACGACGATGCGGCTCAGAATGAACGGAGCAAAAGCCAGCAATGCTACCGGGACCAGCCACAGCATACACATGACAAGTGTGCGCGGCAGCCATGAAATGCCTAAGTAAAAGGCGTTTTTTATTGTCTGAAAAATACCGTTCTCAAACTGTGACGTGAGCGCGAATGCCCACACTGCAGTGATCATCCATATGATCATTCCTATTACCGCTATGATGCGCTGGATGCGTGCGGACGGGCTTCCCGATGCAGAGAGTACGACCAGATCAAATATAAAAACAGCAGCAGCCAGAAGGAACAGCAGCCAAAGCAGCGTGCCGTTCTTCAGATTGCTGCGGAAGTAGCGGAAGAAGTGGCGTGAGCGCCAGTTGCCTTCCTCGGTATTCATGTTAAGTACGCATCTCATCAGGGCAGCCGAAGCGGCACCCATCGTGATGACGGGGATCGAACAAATCGTCCAGAGTATGCTGAGCATGGCAATATCAGCCATCCTTCCGAACAATGCCCAGATGGGAGTCTCAGAATCAAACAGTCTGTTAATAGCTATACCTCCATATATGATGGGACAGAGATCCAGAGCGGATCGCCGTCACAGTGTATGAGTCCGCCGGAAACGCTTACCTTGCTGCCTCCGAACAGGTCGTCGTATACTCCGTCAGGAAGGTCCACCGGAACATCCCCGGAAAGACCCCTGAATGAGAAAATGCCTGTCTTGCAGTTTATCCTGTCATCTCTTGTGAGTACGGCAATATCTTTTTCATCATCTGTCTCAGCAGTAAATATATCATCTGCTGAGAGAGTTTCTTTCTTAAGTTTTGCAAGCTTGCTGATGAGATCCGAAATGTCTGCTCCCGCATCCCAGTCAACAAGGTCACGGTCGAAGAGGGAAGGCGTGTGAGCGGCTTTCACTTCCTGTCCCCCGTAGATAAGAGTCGTTCCTTTGAGGAAAAAGATCAGCGCTGTAAAGTTCCTGAGCGCCTGCTCGTTTGCCGCTCTCGGAGCAAAACGGGCTGTATCGTGGTTCTCCAGATAGCGGAGCTTGTTATACGTCTTAGGATATGCGAAATCCTGGAAGCACAGAAGATCCATCCAGTGTGACAGGCTGCCTTTTCCGTCAACATATTTGTCGAAAGCTTCGCGCACATCGTACTCATACTCGATGTCGAATGCTTCAAAGGCCTCGGTATCGGTAGCAGAGTACATTCCGCGTCTCCGGCATTCCACACTGAAACCGCGGTAGACGCTCTCGGCAAGCCAAATGAAATCAGGTTTTATTTCAGCGATCTCCCTGCGGGCTCTTTTCCAGAATTCCACCGGAATGAAAGACGCCACATCGCAGCGGAACCCGTCCACTATCCGTGCCCATCCCTTGAGCGACTCTATCTGGTAGTCCCAAAGCTCCTTGTTTGTGTAATCAAGGTCTATGATGTCAGTCCATTCACCTACATGGTTGCCGGGCCTGCCGTCAGGCTTTTTATAGAAGAACTCAGGGTGTTCGTTCCAGAGAACAGAGTCTGGTGAAGTGTGATTGTATACCACATCCACCATAAGGCGCATGCCTCTCTTGTGGATTTCATCTGCCAGAGCCTTGAAATCTTCAAGATCCCCGAATTCCGGGTTAACAGCGCGGTAATCCTGTATGGCGTAAGGGCTGCCTAATGTTCCTTTACGATTGATCTTGCCGATTGGATGGATAGGCATAAGCCAGATGATATCAGTCCCGAGTGAGCGGATGCGGTCGAGGTCGGGAATCAGAGCACGGAAAGTACCTTCATTTGTGTGATTGCGCACAAAGACAGAATAGATCATCTGATTTTGCAATGCGGTATCGGTGTTTGCTGCCATAATAAAACCTCCTAAGTCAGCGATGTTAATTGTTTTGTAAACAGACGCATTTCAGAACATCTGGTAAGAGATCCACTTCCAGGTTGGCTATTTCAGGATCAGTCAGATCAAGCAATTCCGGTCTCTTCAGCCATTCCTCCAGTATTCTCAGAAATCCGCCTGCAGCACAAATAACGGCCAGTTTTTCATATGTAAGCAGACGGGACCGGTCTTTCCTCAGGAGATACTGCTGTTCATAAAACTTGTATATATAATCATATAC
>JAFVPI010000036.1 GCA_017505405.1 Mogibacterium sp. | reverse complement strand
TCGATTTCCGGGATCATTGACTGCATTTTCATTTTGCTTCTCCTTCGCTTTCAGGAGCTTTTGATTCGCCTTCTGTGTCGGTCTTTCCCTTGCTGTCTGTCTGGGCATGCTTAGGCATTGGAGGTCCGCTTCTCTTGGCTGCCCTTTTGTTTCTGACCAGCAAAGATATTACAAATACGACCAGGCCGGTTATGCAGAGTGTTCCTCCGACGAGATACAGGAGGTTTTTAAGTACACTAACGACCGCGATCTTTGAAGACTCGAATCCGAGCCAGAGTATAATGCCGCCGAGCGCTGCCGTGTCGAGACCTCTGATGTATTTTCTGATTCCGTCGAGAAGCAGATTGACTATTACGAGTGCTATGATTCCGCCTACGATATACAGGGCGAGTTTTGTTTCAAGCGCTCCTGCCTTTGCGGCTACTGCATTACCAAATGATCCGAACATGCTGCATCCTCCTGTCTTTGTTTTAGCTCTTATTAGCGGTTTTGACGGTTAATTGCTGCTATTATTAGCGGTTTTTGGCGAATAGTTGCTTACAGTTTTAGCAGTTTTACTGCTATGTTATTTTCTTGTTATCCAAAGGATCTCCGGCGGATGGTTTTTCTGATTGAGCAGGCTGACATATGCCACATGGTACCGGCTCTGGTCGAGAGCCTCAGCCCATTCGAGCACAGCCGCCTTCTCCTCCGCCCCTTCGTTGTGGCCGTCGTACATTACGACCGTCACTATGCCTCCCGGTCTGATGGTTTTGAGCGCGCACTCGAGGCCTTTGAGGGTCGTGTCGGCTGTTGTCGTGATGCTGTGATCGCCGCCCGGCAGATATCCCAGATTGAATACAACAGCGGCGGCGCTCCTTTCGGGTATGTGCTCGCTCATCGAAACGAAGGACTGCATCACCAGATGCACGTTCGTGAATCCGTGTGACTTCAGCCGCGCCTCCGTCAGAAGATGTGCGTTCTTCTGGATATCGAAGGCATAAACGCTGCCCGCGCTTCCTACCGCGCGCGCAAGCACTACAGTATCCTGACCGGTCCCGCAGGTCGCGTCCACGACCGTGTCACCTGGATTTATATATGTCAGAGTCACCGACATCGCCAGTTCAGTTGTTCTGGTGATCAGATTACTCATCGCTTCCGCCTGCCCTGCCGGCCAGCTTCTTTCCCATCTCAAAGGCTTTCCTGCATTCCTCAGGGAACACCGTCTCATGCCGTTTCTTCTTATCTTCCGGATCGAACAAAGTCCATTCCCAGTCAGTCTTGCTGTAATCCTTAAGCTGCAGGGTATTGCCGCTTACGAAGACCTCTGTCGGTCCGACGAATCCGCTCAGCACCTGCTGATAATTCTTCATCATTCCAAGATACATATCGTCCGGAGCGTTGCTGGTCATTATAAGCAGCACTGGTATCGGATGGGTATTGCAGCAAGGTGTCTCTTTATTGTAGGTCAGGTTCTGGAATATGAGGCGCTCGTAAAGTGCCCTGAACGATGCTGTCAGTTCGGACAGATAGTTAGGCGAGCCTATGATCAGCGCATCAGCCTCACGGATCGCATCGAGCACAGGAGTCAGTCCATCCCTGCATATGCAGTGGCCTTTGAACTTCTCCTTCTTGCATCCGAAACAAGAGATGCAGCCTGTATACTTTTCAAGTCTGAAAAGATCAAACCTTTCTATTTCCGCGCCGGCCTCCTCTGCTCCCTTTGACGCTTCAGTGATCAGCGTATCTGTGTTCCATCCCTTACGAGGACCTGCATTAACCGCTACTATCTTCATTTCTGAGCCTCCTCCCGCGACAGTCCGCAGATCATTTCCTTGCCTTGTTCTTGAGTTCGGTGTACTTTTCCGCACTGCCCTTAGCAAGCTCCACCGGATACTTCTCTTCGTTCTTATCCATCTTGCTGTTGATGATCTCGTCCTCGTCAAGGCCGAGCTCATCGAGCATGTTGCGGCAATATACCAGCACGTCCGCCAGCTCCTCTTTCACGTGCTCTGCATCGAAATCCGTATCGCTCCACTGAAAGCATTCCAGCAGCTCGCCCGCCTCGATGGAGATGCTTTTGGCGATGTTTGCCGGCGTGTGGTATTGCTCCCACTCCCTGTCGGAAGTGAAGCGCCTTATTCTTTCTATCGTTTCCTGTTTCATTTATTCCGGTCCGTTTCTGCAGGCTTTTTACCAGCCTGTGCTGCCCAGGCCCATGACGCCCTTTCCGAGCTCCATGATCTTCGGATCGAGCACCGCAAAGACGATGTCCATTTCGTGGTCAGGATTGTCGCTGATCCAGTCACGGCAGGCCTTGATGGCGACCTGCCAGGCCTCCTTTTTAGGATAGCCGAATATGCCCGCAGATATCAGCGGGAACCCGATCGAATGCGCACCGTTCTCCTTCGCTCTGTCGAGAGACTCCCTGTAGCAGTTGTACAGGTTCTTTGCTTCGTTCTTGCTGCCGCCCGACCAGATAGGTCCGACTGCATGTATAACGTGCTTTGCCTTGAGCTTGAATCCCGGTGTTATGACAGCGCCTCCTGTCGGACATCCGCCGATCTTATTGCATGCAGCCTGCATCTCGCGCGGTCCCGCCGCACGGAAGATCGCACCGCAGACACCGCTTCCCATCGCGAGCCCGCTGTTTGCGGCATTCACGATGCAATCGGTATCAAGGTCGGTTATCCCGATCAGCTTTATATCAATAGAACTCATTTGAACTTCCTCCCCGTATATTACGGTCTTTCAGCAGCTCCTTTTGCGGCAGAGAGCGTCCTCCGCCTTTTCCCTATTTCTTGAGCGGCATGAGCTCGTACGGCTGCACCTTTGCAAACTCGTCCAGTGTCAGCTCCACGAGGTATCCGCCGCCACCGCCGTTGATAAGCACAGTCTCCATGTCTCCTGCGCACTCATCAAAGATCACTCTGTACTGATTCTTCATTCCCAGAGGCGAAGTCCCGCCGTGAAGGTATCCGGTCAGGGCTTTCAGCTCAACAGGCTTTATCATCTCAAGCGCGTGCTCGCCAAGAGCCCTTGCGGTCTGCCTCTGCGACAGCTTTGCCAGAGCCGGAACCACAAATACATAAATGCTGCCTGTGGTGTCGCCCTTCATTACAAGAGTCTTGAAAAGCCTTGCTGCCTTGTCGGCTCCTACCGCTTTTGAGTAGTCCTCGCCGCTGATAGCTCCCGGCGCCTCAAGGAATTCATACTTTGCGTTTACCGCATCAAGTGCTTCAGTTGCAGGTGTTTTGATTTTGTCCATTTAAAATTACCTCTTTTCTTTATAGTGTCAGCATTCGCTGAATTTTCTCCTCATGTATTCTACTCTCAGAAGCTCCATCAGAATAGTGGTTGGAGCATTCACCATATAATCGTAGCCGTGCATGGTGCCATGCGTGTCGTGGAATTCCACGTCTATGCCGGTTTCCTCAAGGAGCCTGCTGTACAGTATCCCGTCGTCGCGAAGTGCGTCGAATTCCGCCACCTCGATGTATGCCGGAGGCAGTCCCTCCAGGCTGTCCGCTTCGACAGGCGACCTGTATGCGAGCGGGATCTCCTCAGGATGCGGATCGATGATCGGATTTACCTGCTTTGACAAAGTCGAGTTCCAGACCGGCGTATCCGTATATTTTTTATACGATTCGCTGTTGCTCCTTGCATCAAGGAACGGGTATATGAGCAGCTGGAACACCGGCTTTATGCCGCTCTCTCTGTCGCGCGCCATCAGGCATGATGTGACAGTCAGCATTCCACCGGCGCTGTCCCCGCCTATTCCTATTTTGTCGGGATCGATGCCTATCTCTCCGGCATGCTCATGCAGCCACACCAGAGTCGCATAGCAGTCCTCCTGCGGATACGGGAACACATAGGCCGGCCCCTGCCTGTATTTCACAAACGCCACTATACATTCCGCGTCCTTTGCAATGTTTACTGCATGCTTATAATGCCCGGAAGCTGCTTCGAATACAAATCCGCCTCCGTGGATGTAATAGAAACACGGAACAGGCTTCTCAACACCAACAGGCGTTATCAGCATCAGCTCGATCTCCCCGTCTTCGTAGCCCGGGATCATCACAGTCTCTATGCTAACCTCAGGGTCCTTGAATATGGACTTAGGCACTCTGTAGAGCTTGTTGATGGCCTCAATGCTTTTGGGATCGATGAGCGGTGTGTATATGCTCAGCGGAAAAAATTCTTTGTTTATAGGATATTTTGATTTTTTCATCCCAGTCTCTCACGCCCTATATGCTTTTACCCAGCTCATATGCCTGCTGAGGGTACCCGCTGCTTCTTGTCATCGAAGGAGTTCCGCATCCCCTGCCGAGCACCATGCCGCAGTCCTCGAACTGCATGTAATTGCAGACCTGCTTATAGTATGCCTTCGGGATGTCGAATACGGTGTCTGTATCATCCCATGCTACAGACAGGAACGCAGCCTTCTTGTGCATAGCCGTCAGCTCGACTGTGAAGCTGTAGAAGCGGTCCACGCAGGCCTTCAGAGGAGCCGGCCAGTTGTAGTAATAAACCGGCATCACAAACACTATCATGTCAGTGTTGATGATCATAGGCTTGAGCTCGTTCTCATAGTCATCCTGCAGAACACACATGCCCGACATGCCGCAGTTGCCGCAGCCAAGACAAGGTTTGATATTCTTCCTTATAACGTTGTACACGGTAACCTCGTGGCCGTTCTCCTCTGCCCCGCGAATGAATTCATCCGCCAGCATGTTCGAAGAGCCTCTGATGTTTCCGCTGCATTCAAGCACAAGTATTTTCATTTTCCTCTCCTGTTCTTATGTAGAATTTTAGTATTTACTGCTTTGTAATCACCTTATACTGCTTCCTTAATGCTTTAAATCTTGTATCTTTATAATCCACAAGTCCGTCGTTCTGAAGCCTCCCCAGTACTATACCAGGATCCCTGTCTATCTTTTTAGCAAAGTCAACTATGATATCAAAGTCAAATGATGGATTTTTGTGGACAAACTCCTCATATTCATCCTGAGGAATAAGCTGATTCCCGGCATAGTCATCCGCTTTCTTTTCCCGATCGCTGTTTTCAAGAGACATACCGAAGTCTCCATTCATTATATGCCCGATCTCATGGAAAAGAGTGAACCAGAACGTATCTGAATACAACCTTCGGTCATTTACCATCAACATGATTTTATCATTTATTTTCTTCGTTGCTCCATTAATCTTTGAACCTTTCATATTAGGCATCACAATCAGGATGACGCCCGCCTTTCTGAAGGCTTCTTTGATCAGCGGATAAAAAGAGTCATGTTGTGTAGTTATAGACAAAGCATAAAAGGCTGCCCTTGTAAATGTCTGTTTATTGAACTTCGGTGCATCGACTTGCATAGCCTCGTTGATCGCGATCTGAACCATCGCATTTGATCTGATAATGTTCGGTGTAGTTTTTTCAAGAGATGCACTGCGAAAGCTTGCCGCCATATCATATTTGCTCAGGACATTGAGAGATGAAAGCTGAAGCAATTCTCTTACTGCCACTATTTGCTCTTCTTTTTTGCGCGGCAAATCGGGAAGACCATAATTGTCTCTGAAGTAATTGTAGTCCATTTTATCCAGAATTTGTCTTTCTCTCTCCATTTCCTGAGCAGACTCAAACTCTGTAAGCAAAGCATCATATGCACTCTGGAGATTAAGCCAATAGTTAACACTGTTGCCTAACAGTCTCGAAAGCTTAAGCGCCATCTCGCGCGAAAGATTCTGTTCCCCATTTATAAGCTTGCTAAGGGTTTTTGGAGTAGTATCAAGCCTTTTAGCAAAGTCTTCCTGTGTCAGTCCGTACTCATCAACTATCTCTTTTACATAGTATCCCGGATGAAAAGCGATTTTATCATTATATTCAAAATAGTTACTCATAATGCCTGCTGACCTCCGTGATCTCTACGATCCTTACAAATCTTGCAATTTCATCGATATTACATGAGTCATAAGGTTCTTCATTGTCATTCAATGGCTGCAGAATAATTCTCCATGCAATAGCATTGATTCTGCTCATCAAGCTTCGCGCCAAAGCATCATTACCACCAAAGAATTTCCTGGCTGCTTTAGCACTTGTACAAACTGTTTTGAGCTTTTCCGATGCATATATTATTTTCAAACAGACACACCTCGAAAAAAATACAGATTACCCGTCGGGTAATCTGTATTATATCACCAGGCATTGCAAAAGGCAAACATTTATTCGCCTTTTCCTTTGACTTACCAAAGTATAATGCTTCAGTTCATTTCTTGTTTTACAGATATGTAACCGTTTCCGACAGCGGCTTCCTGGAGTCGTGGTTCGCGAGCGGACCTGCTCCTTCAGCTGCATAACCGAGATCCATCAGCATCAGGACCTCTTCATTCTCAGGCAGTCCGAGCGCCTCTGCAGCCTTATCCGGATCGAAGAAGTTGACCCAGCAGCTGTCCACGCCCTCGTCAGCCGCGGCAAGGATCATATGCGTCGCTACTATAGATGCGTCCTCTGCTCCGGAGTCTCTCTTGTCGCCCGGATATGTAAAGACGTTGTTCTTATCGAATGCCACTACGAGCACTGTCGGTGCATTATAACGGCATGGGGTGACTGCATCGATCTTCGCGAGCATCTCCTCCGACTGCAGTACATAAATGTGCTGCTCCTGCAGGTTTTTAGCGGTCGGAGCAAGCCTGCCTGCTTCCAGAATGGCTTCGATCTTTTCAGGCGCTACCTTATCGTCTCTGTATTTCTTGCATGAGTAACGGTTTTTTACTACTTCCTTGAATTCCATGGTTTATCCTCCTTTATACCCGTAAGTTATATCCTTATGTGTGTACTTTTTATATTATTGCCCCGAGTCGGCATAACGGCCGGCCTCCTATTTATAGGCAATTCCTGTCCTTATGATGCCGAGCTGCCGCCTGAGCCTGCCGCTGCACTGTTCTCCCTGTCCCTGATCATATGCTGGAGTGTTATAACAAGAGCGACTATCTCCTCCTCGTACTCCGGCTTATAAATGTCTATCGCGAATTTGTCGTGTATCGAGAATGCCTTCTGACTGACGACCGCCAGGAGTTTGCCCTTTTCATCTTTGATAGTGAAATTGAGCTGGATTATATTTCCGTCAATGACCCATCCGAGCCCCTCAATGTTGGTGACGTCCTTGATCAGATGCATCAGCTCGTTTGAAAGCGTGAAGCTCTTTCCGTTATCCATGTCGACGTAATGGATCTCGTGGAGCGTGAGGAGCTTGCGTTCAAAATATGCCACGTGCCTGCCGTCCGCTGTGTAGATGTCCGTTTTGTCGTGGATCGACGGGAACTGAGTTTCGGCGCGGTACACTGCTTTGCCTGCCTCATCCGTTATCTCGATGCGGTGATGGAGCGTGAACACATCTGATGAGGTATAGAGGCTCTTTGCAGGATCCCCGTATGTCTCCTTATTGCGTATGTCCGCGGCCTCTCCCGGGCCGCTGTATCTCTGATGCGTAAGTCTGAAAAGAATGCTTATTACTGCTAAAGATACTATCAATACTGTTAAAACTTCCAATATTCTGCCTCCTTATCCGGCGCTGAAGCGCCGAAATATAAAGTGTTTGTCCCGTACCCTTTATATTAATGGCGCCAGAACGCCGAAGCGCCAGAGTATGAATATCACATCTAAGACCATCATAATGATGACCAGTATGGCAAGCGTCGCCTGCTTGTGCGCCCTGCACCATCTGAACAGAAACAGCCCCAGCAGCAACAGCACATCTGCGATTATATCTGCTAAAAATCCCATATTTGCTCCCTGTAGAAACTATCTTATTCCGGCCGGAACCTTGCTGTGAGCACACGGCTCGCTCCGTATTCGTCCAGCCACTCAGCCTCGCCGGAGACCTTCACGCCGGTCTCGTCATACCAGCCGTCAAAATCATGCCCTTCAGCCGGATATGCGTAGTACGACTGCTGCCACTCGCCTGTCTCCTTCCACTGTGCATTATACACCGGGTTGAACTTCAGTCCTACACATCCTTCGCCTTCAGCGGTCAGTCTGAGCGGAAGCTGCTCCTCCCTCTGCGGAGCAAGCGAGCTTATGCTGCGCATCGGATTGCCTGTCGCATTGAGGTGCCTCAGGAGCGGATTCGACGTCGTGTCCAGCTCCGTTATGCCGTTGTTGTGGCAGTAGAAATACTTCAGTTTCGGGCACGCGCTGAGGTCGATTTCCGTAAACCTGTTGTCGTTTATGTACAGCTCGACTAGCTCACCATTGCGGCTGACATCCAGGCTGCTCAGCATGTTGCCGCCCGCGTCTATTCCCTGGCATGCCTCGAGGTCTGTCACGTCAAGCGCGCTTATGTCGTTGTCCTGTATGCCCAGTATCCTGAGGGACCTGCAGCCGCTCACATCGATAGCGTCAACGTTGTTGTGGTAAATGTCCACAAAAAGCAGGTCCTTCTGGCGTGAGAGGTCGAGCGGACCGCAAAGTCCGCAGTTTCTCAGGTAGATCTCAAAACTCTGAAGCGGATATATATCTTCGTTGAGAATGTGGATGCCGAACCCGATCAGCTTTCCGTCTTTGAGGACTACACCTGCCGGATACCTGCCTTCCACAGTGCTGTTTTCGGAGTTTTCGGCGTTTTCGGATTTTTCGTAACTTTTCGACTTGTCTGTGGTCGGAAGTCTGCGGATGATCTGCTGGTTTTTGGCGATCTTTTCACGGTTGGTCGTGCCCTCAGGATCCGCATGATCCAGGAATCTGTCGATGCCGGAAAGGTCCGGGAAGCCTTCTGCGCCGGCAGGGTCCGGGGAGCTCTCGGCGCCGCCTGGATCAAGCGGTCTGTAGCAGTCCGCGCCGAAGAACACCTCGTGGAAGAACCTGCGTGTGTTCTCGGCTCCCAAAGCGGCCGTGAACAGATCCGTGGAAACTCCGCCCTCGTCTATGAGCCTGTCGGCATACTCCTTGTTCTTCTGCCACTTGGCTTTCAGATCGTCAGCACCCAGGAGCGGCGAAGCCTGCTCCATGTCGATGAACAGCTGCAGAAAATCCAGAAAGCGCTTTATCGCCTGCTCATCCTGACTCTCATCCGGCGCCTTGGCATGGCATACCGGACGGATGCCGTCGTACCATGCAGGTCTTGTCGGGAAGTCCGGCATGTCTGCTATCTCAGGCCCGAACGCCCTGAAACTTTCTATCCCTGCCTCAAATATACTGTCGTGCGCAACTGACAGATCGTATATCTCAAGCAGAAAGAACCTCCTTGCTCCCGAGTAGACGAAATCCGTCGAAAAGAGCGGCAGGTTCTTGAAATACGGCATTATTACAAATGAGCTCAGCTGGTTCTCCTCAGCCTCGGTGACTGTCATCGCCAGCAGATTGCCGACGCCCTTGATATCAAAGCGGCGCGCATGGTGCGGTCTCCCGCCGATCACAGGATTCGCAAGCACGTCGTCGACCACCTGCTCCTCTACTTCGTAGTATTTGCGAAGGAGCGCAAGCCCTTCGTCAAGTCTTTCATTGATCAGTTTAATGTTTTTCTGTGCAGCATCCATATTTCATCTCCCCGGAGACAGAGGACCGCCCCTTGTCTCCTTGTCCGTAACTGTAATATGAAATACTCCAGATCCCGATTAATACCCCAGACTTCTGATGATCCTGGCTGTCAGCCCCCAGATCCCATAGCCTTTGTATTCGTAGTAGTCCGTCTGACCTGTCTTCCGGTACTCGCCGTAGTGCGACAGGTAGCCGAGCAGTTTCGCAGGAAGATCCCCGTCCGCAGTTGAAGCCAGATCATAGTGCACAGGAGGATTCTCCATAAGCCAGCTCACAGGGAGCAGGAACACCTCCGCCACCTCGTCCTCTGAAAGCCTGAAGCCGTCAATCCCCTCTATATGCAGCCTCGCAGAGACCGGATACACCTCTCGGCCGTCGCCCATCGTAAGCGTTGGAAGCTCAGAGATAACTTCTATGGCGTCCGGCTCTATCCCAAGCTCCTCGCAGGTCTCCCTTACCGCTGCTTCAACAGCAGATTCGCCGGATTCGGCTCTCCCTCCCGGGAAGCACACTTCTCCGGGCTGCTTCACAAGCTGTGAGCGCACTTCAAGAAGAAGTGCGTCCCCGGATCCTGTCTCTGCCAGCGGAACAAGTATCGCGTACTTTGCAGCCATCTACTTTCCGACCTTCTTGCCGTTCATGATGACGACATTTATAGGCTCAACGGTGACCTTCTCCCATACGTTATTGACAACGTAAGGCTCGCCGCTGAGATAATCGTCAACTCCGGCCCTGTCGTCGAAGTCGACCACGAGCACGGAGCCCTTCAGCTTGCCTTCCTCATCAGTGAGGCCGCCCGCGCACACAACGTGCTCTCCGAGCGCTGCCATGCCCTCCAGATGCTGTGGCCTTACAGCCATTCTCTTTTCAAGCATGTTCGCACCGTCATAAGCGGTAATAATGAATTGCATAATGCACCCCTCTCCCGGAGCCAGAGAACTGTCCCCTGCCTCCTGTATATTCTAAAGTCTCTCCTTCAGCTCGGACATTATCATCCTGTGATAAGTGACATGTCCCATCTCGTCCGCGAGGCAGTACACGAATGGATCCGGCTCGCCGTCCTCGAAGTATACGAGCATGTCGAACTCATCGCTGTCCGCAGTCTCCGCGTGCACCTTATCCGAGTACTTGCGGAACACTTCAACCACCTGTTCCATGGTAGTTCCGTGCTTTTCGAGAGTTTCGATGAGCTCAACAAGGAACGGCTCCTCCGGCACGTTGTCGCGCACGTACTGCGATGCCTTCGGATCCATGTGCAGGCAGAATCTCTCGCCCTTATGCGTTGCCCTGCCCGGGCCGAGTCTGTCCTTCGCGTAATCAAAGAAACCCTCCAGCGTCTCCTCCATACCGGCGAGGTCACAGTCCGTGCCCAGCATATGGTTGAGAGCGCTCAAAGGGTAATACAGCCATCTGCTGTTATCACTGTAGCCCAGCTTGATGTGCTGTTCCTTGATCACATAGCATATATTCTTTTCAAGTTCTGGATAATCCGGTTTCATAGTCTATTTCTCAAGCTCCTCAACGAACTTTCTTATCTCGTGTCCGCAGTCATGGTTCTTTGTCTGCAGCGAAAGATGCGATTTCGGTGCAGCTGAGCTGTATTTGTAAACATTGCGGATCGCCCTGTCGTAATCGTTCCCGGCCATATGGGACACTACCAGATGCAGGTCACCATTGAACCTGCCGCTGAACTGCCTCAGGAATGCCTTTCCGACAATGCACGGCATCTCCGACCATAAAGGCATTCCGACTATGACTCTGTCGTATTTCTCCCACTCAGGCTCGGCTCCTATGATGCTCACCTGCGGCAGCGGTTTAAAGCAGTCCACGCAGCTTGCAAGGTAGCCCTTAGCTCCGCTTCGGTCCTTGCCGTCTGTGTATTCGAAAAGGTCAGCATCAAGCAGCATAGCAATTCTTTCCATTATCGATTTTGTCTTGCCGGTCCTGCTGTAATACAAACAAACAGTTTTCACAGTAACTCCTCCTTATAACTCGCGCAGCACAAGTATGGTGGTCCCTAAATTGTCGCCCGGCTTCACGCGCAGCACCTTGGGATGATACCTGTACTCTTCGACGATCATGCTTTTGAGGCTGGTGCCGCGGTTGTAGCCGTGGATCAGCTTTATCTGATAAGTGCCCGAATCAGCGGTTTTCAGCGCTTTATCGATCTTTTTCATTGCCTCGTCACGGAACAATCCGTGAAGATCTATGGTGATTATAGGGTTTCCCATCGATTCCCCTTTATATTTTCTTTGCTTTACTGATAATCATTTATGGTATTATTCCACATCCAGCCTGTAAAGGACGAAGCCGCCTTTGTTATTATATCCCGTATCCCACATTTTTCTTAGATCAAACCACTGAAAGCTGCTGTATGTAACAGTTTTGACCATCATCGTGCCGTCCTGCTCATCGTAGCCGTTTATGAGGAACCAGTGCCACACATAGTCTTTCAGCGACCGCTCCTTGTGATTGAGTATCAGTGTCGGGACCGGATATCCTTCATCTATCTGCTTCCTAATAGTTGCCGCGACCTTCTCATACGGCTCGCTTCCGTCCAGGGTATCCATGCTGATGCAGGTCACGCCCCTGTCACTCAGATATTTCGAATATCCGTCTATATATATGCTCAGCTTGTCTATCCCCGACAGTCTGGGCCATAGATACTTCTCCATCATGTGCGCGAAATCCACATATTCGCGTTTTGAGAGGTTTTCTGCGTCGAATGGATAAATACCCTCAACGCCTCTGTGCAGGGCAAAGTAAAGGCTGCTGTCGCAGGCGGTCTCAGCCCCGCAGCCGCCAAGGCGCATCATAAAGGTGCGGAACCAGTCCTGATTGCCCCCATATGAGTAATCTATATAGAAATGCTCCAGTTCTCTGCGCATCAACGTCCTCTCCGGAGACATAGAGCCGTACTCTTGTCTCCTGTCTCCTGCCTCTGTACCCTTTTACAGTGTCTTCGACTTCAGCGGCTTTCTCGGCACTATCCTCTGATATTTGACCGCAGGATAGCCGATCACCATGCATGTCACAGCTTTGTGGCCCTTTGGCAGGCTGAGCAGTCTGCGCAGCTTTCTGCTGAGTCTGGTGCACATCACAAAGAATCCGCTGTAAAGGACTCCGAGTCCGAGGCTTTCGGCCATGAGCTCCATGTATGAGCTAGCAAGTCCGGCATCCACAGTGCTCCTGCTGCTCACAACGATCACAAGCGGCGCTCCCTTGAAGAAGAAATTGTCCTGGATGTTGAAGCGCTCGGAGACTGATTTCAGGCGGCGCGGAAGGCTCGTTCCCTTGCGGAAGAGATCAACGCATAAAGCTTCCGCCTCTGCCTGTCTGCTTCCGAGGATGGTATATGATACATTCTGGCTGTTGCCTCCCGTAGGGCTGTATCTGCCGGCTTCGAGGATCTTCTGTATCTTCTCCTCTTCGACGGCCTGGTCCGCAAACTGCCTTACTGTCCTTCTGCTCTTCATAGCCGAAAGCAGCGTATCTGAAGATATCTCCGTCATCGGAACGACAGCTTCCTCCACGCAGTCATAGCCTGTCATTGTAATCGCGCCCTGCGGGCAGACCGCGTAGCAGTGCCCGCACTCAAGGCAGCCGCCCGTGTTCGTGTGGGCCTTGCCGTTTTCTATGTAAAGGTAGCTGCTCGGGCAGTCCTTGACGCAAAGCTCACAGCCTACGCATTTCTCTTCGTTTACAATTATTGGATTCATAGTCCCCCTTTTTATTCCTGTTCCGGCAGCCGGCAGTTTATTTCTCATCCGGCTGCTGGCCGTCATGCGCCTGCCAGGCGCAGTCTGTCAGCAAAAAATCGCTAAAAACCGCCAAAAATGACGAGTCCTCAGGCGAGCACGCGTATATGCCGAAGCTCACTTTGCCCGCGCCTTCATGCATGTGGCAGATCCTCATCTGCTTCCAGTGCGAGCCGTCCTCCGAGCACTCGATACGATAGTCGTCCTCTCTCCTGCTCAGGCGGTACCACATCTCCTTTATATCCGCCGGTATCTCTGTTGTGGCCCAGTCCGACCAGCCGTGGTTCGTGACCACGCTTCCTAGGTGCTGGAACTCTCCGTTCTCGTATTCGATCGACCCTTTCAGCCAGTTTTCGCTGTCGAGATACATCACGATGCCGCACTGGTCGAAGCGGTGATGGCTGTCCGTGAAGGATGTCTTAACCGAGAAGCTGAAATACTTCTCCTCAGTCTCCATCTGCAGCACAGGCGCGTTGTCATTGCGGAAATGGTAATACGTGCGCTGCCACAGATCGGTGCGCGGCGCAGTCGTTATATAAACCTCATCATCTTTTATCTCAAAAGATGCGGGCTCTCTTGTCCACTTGAATCGTTTCAGGTCCATCTATTCGCTCTTCTTCAGTGAATCCAGCGCTCTCAGGCAGGCGCTGTACGCGATGTTCCTGGCGTTTGCTATAGCCAGTTCTTCCTCAGATTTCGGCTCATCGGCAGCCAGAGTATCGTCGCCTGTCTCTGCCGGAACCACCTTCACCATGACCTTCCTGATCTCCTGCTCTACCGTGGCGTCATCAAGGCGCTTGTCATCGATGAGCAGATACAGACCGCGCAGGCTGTTGACCAGCGTTTCTTTCTCCATCGTGAATATTATGGATCCATCGATCTCAGGCAGCGCCTCAAGATCGGCTACTCCCTGCTTGAGTTCCTTGATGGCCTTGGCGTCCTGGATCATTCCCTCCACTTTTTTCTTTGCGCCAAAAGCAAGAGCCGCGGACTCCTCCTTCGCTTCCTTTACCAGCTCTCTGGCCTTGCCGCCCTCTTCCGTGAGCTCTTTTACTTTCTCAGCGGCTTCTCCCGCAGCCTTCTTTGCCACTTCGCCTGCGTCTTCTGCCAGATTCTTTGCTCTTTCCAGATAATCTTCAATCGTTCCCATCGCTGTCTCCTGTCGTGTTAATCCTTATAGTGTTTGCGCATGTATTCTATCGTCCGGTACAGGACCCTGCCGTGGAGTATGTCCTCCATGTGCCCGGCGAAGTCGAGTCCGTATCTTTCCTGCAGTTCGCTGAGTCTCCGCTCAATGATCTCCTGCTTCTTTTCTCCGGTGCCTTCCAGGTAGTCGTCGAGCGTCATCTGCCGTCCCTCGTCAGGAGTAAGGTTGTACAGGCCTGCTCCTATGAGCCTGACCGGCCGTTTCTCCACCTGCTCAAGCAGTCTGGAGGTTTCGGTATATATTGAAGCCGCGTCATCTATATTCGTCATCGCTCGCGATCTTGTGACGCTCTGCATGTCGTAATATGTGAGCTTGAGCGTGACTCCCTTTCCGTGCAAGTTGTGCCGCCTTGCCCTGTCCTCTACCGAGATAGCCAGCAGCACGAGCACGTCATCGAGCATGCGGTAGTTGTCCGTATCCTCCTGGAAAGTGACCTCGCGGCTGAGTGACTTTGCGTCCTCCGGCTTATATTCTACCACCTTACGATTGTCTATGCCGAACGCGAGCTCAGTTATGAGCTGTCCGTGCTTGCCGAAGCGCTCAAGGATATCGTCCTTCCTCTCCCGGATGTCCCGCACGGTATATATCCCGAGCCGGTTGAGCTTTTCGGCAGTTTTCGCACCCACGGTATAGAGAGACTTCACATCGCGGTCTATCATGAGGGCTACAAAGTCGTCAGGCGTGCGGATCTCAAAGTAGCCGTCGGGCTTCTTCTCCTCGCTCGCGGTCTTGGCGGCCGTCTTGGAGTACGCGACTCCTACCGAACATGTAAGGCCGAGTTCGCTTCTTGTACGCTCCTTTATCTCGCGCGCCATCTCTCCGGCACGCTCAAAGTCTCCTGCGCTGTAAGTCACATCCAGATAGGCTTCGTCGAGGGCTATTGGCTCCATCTTCACCGCGTAATCGTACCAGATCTTACGGAGCTGTTCGGAGACCGCCCTGTATTTCTCGAAGTTCGGATGCATGTACAGGCCATGCGGACATCGCCTGTATGCCTCCTTTATATTCAAGGCGGAATGGACCCCGTACTTCCTCGCCTCGTAGCTGCAGGTGGCGACCACACCGCGCTCTGCCGGAAGCGCGCCTATGATGAGCGGCTTGCCTGCCAGCGAGGGATCGTCACGCACCTCTACCGACGCATAAAACGCATCCATATCCACATGAATAATGATCTGCTTCATATTAGTGTAATGATTCTCCGAACTGCTTAAGCTTCAGAAGCTCTTCTTCTGACATGCCCGGTTCATATCCGTTATGTGTGAACACTCCCATATCCTCGAGTTTGAGGTAGCCCAGAAAGTCCCCGTTATACGAGAACATAGCACCCTCATACATGTCCGGGTCACCGGAGCTTAGGAACATGGCCACCTTGCTTAAGTGCGCCGGCTTTTCAGGGTATGCGGCCGCATAGAAGCGGTCTATCGTGCACTTAAGCTGCCCGGACAGTCCGTGATAATACACAGGCGAAGCCAGAACCAGCATTTCCGCATCCCTGAGGAGATCGTAGACCTCCTGCATGTCATCCTTCTGCACGCACTGTCCGCCGCCTTTAGTGTGACAGTACTCGCATGCGAGACAGCCGGATATCTTCTTTCTGCATACGTTTATTACATCCACTTTATTTCCCGAAGCTTCAGCACCTTCGCGGAACGCGTTTATCATCTGTGCCGTGTTTCCGTTAGGCCTCGGGCTGCCGTTAAGTACAAGTATTTTCATCGTGTTATCTCCCGAATCTCACAACAGGATCGCGTTTTCGCCATACATCAGATTATCAGCGCATCAGTTTACCGTTCTTCTTTTCCCAGTACCTCAGGAATGACCTTGAAGGCTTGCCCTCCTCATACGGATGGTCTTCCCATTTCTCAAACAACGCGTTCTCAAAGGCCAGCGCGTCTATCGACGGATCTTTTATGAGTATCCTCTCGAGCGCGTCCCTGTCCGCGTTGTATTCTACAGGTATCGTCATGCCTATCAGCTGACGCTGGTGGAGCTCCGCTCTCTTCCAGTACGCATCGGCATTCTTTGTGCCTTCAGGGAAGATGATGCCTCCTGCGCAGAAGTCGTAAGGCTTGAATACCGCGAGGCAAGGTCTGCTGCATCCTGTCACATATATCTTTATATCGTCAGTTAGCTCTACAACCATCGATGATGTGGTCTGGTCCGCGAACATGTCGCCCGCGTGCATGCAGACGGATGAAACGCTTGCCCTGCACATCGGATCCTTTACCGTATGCTGCCTGAGCGCTGCGAATGCATCGTATACGGAATCCAGCTTGCAGCTGCATGTCATTTTTCTGCGCCCTGCAGCTGCCGAAAATGTCGAGTACAGGAAGTCCGAATGCTCCTTCTTGAAATCGCACGGCTCGCTTGAGTACGCATCGCAGTCGTCGCCAAGCGTAAGGCGGTTGGATATGGAGGCATGCTCATACTTCTTATATGCCCACTCCCTGTCTGCCGTCTCGAGCACGTATATCTCCTTGCGGTCCATTATGAGGTAGGAGTTGTCATACCTGAAGTCCTTGTCGTAGCCGCAGTTTCCGCCCTGGCCGTACCTCTCCAGCAGCCCGTTTATGACGCAGACCGCTTCATAGGCTGTATTGCCCCTCTCGAGGCCGAGCCTGACATAGTCCATGCCGATCAGCGAGTCCGGGCCGTATTTGCCCTTGGTGAAGACAGCCTCGTTTCCGATGCAGACGCCATGCTCGTTGACACCCATCTCGGCTCCCCAGAGCCATACCGGGCGCGAGATGACCATGGCATTGGTCTCCTCCACCTGATCGATGCTTATGTATGTGCACCTGAGCTTATCCTCAGTATGCTTCTTATGCTCGATGAATTCTATTATCTGCGGTTCGTTCGGACTTCTGTCGGAGTTCTTCGCAAATATGGAGTGGTTCTCACCGATCCTTCTGCCTATAGTATCGCACATGACGTCCCCCTATCCCCTGACCGGCCGTCAGAGTTCAAATACCAGGCCGGTCTTCAGCGCATGCACCTTGTCGCCCAGCTCATCATGCATGAGGTCCCAGGCCTTCTGCCCCGTGCAGTGGCCGGTGTACACAGCCTCGACTCCGGTATCTCCCACTCTGCGGGCAAATGCTCTGACATAATCATCGCTCTTATTGAAGAGATGAAAGCCCCCTATCATGGCAATGATCCTCTTGCCGGGATATGCCTGCATCACTTCGTTGATTATATTATCCGCTCCTGCGTGGGAGCAGCTGTTGAATACGACGACTCCATCGCCCATCTCAAACACCAGGCTGTGCTCGTGCCTGAAGTCGTCAGGGATGTAGCGCATGAATCCCTGCCTGAGATACATCTTCTCCATCCTGCCCAGCTTCTCGAGTCCCGGAGTGCTGTGGGCGAGCAGTCTCACGCCGTCTGCTACCTTCATGTCAGGATCTGCCTTGACGATCCTGTCCGCGTGACGTGTCATTATGCCGCGCGGAACGCCCGCGTACTTGAAGCGCAGGCCGTGTCTGTCGTAGCAGTTCTCGTCGCAGCCCTGAGCTACATAGAGCTTCGCGTGATCGTTCAGCTCGAAGAACCTGTCGAGCCCGTTCGCGTGGTCATCATGAGCATGGGAAAGAACGGCAAGATCGACCTTGTTGAGATCGATACCCATCTTCTCCGCGTTCACCGCAAAGAGCGGCGAGAGACCCGCGTCGAGCAGCACGGTCTTATCCGCGTATTCGATATAGAACGAGAGGCCCCATTCACCTTTGAGGCCTTCTCCGTCATTGTTATCTACAAGAACTGTGACTTTCATTGAGATCCTTTCATCATTTGCATCTGCTTCAGTCAAGGAATTCCACTCTACCGTCTTCTATATGATAGATCGCGCCTGCAACTACGAGACCGTCCGGATCATGTATAGGATGGATCTCCAGCTCGTGTCTTATGACCTCCACCCCATGCTTCACATTGAGGCAGCTTGCCTTGAACGGATCCGTCTCGCTGCCAATGGCAAGCTCTATGTCCTCTACGATCGAGTCAATGAATCCGCCGGCATGGCCCTTAATTGCCGCATCGACTGCGCCGCACCTGGTATGTCCGAGCACGAGTATGAGCTTGGTGCCAAGATGATCTGCCGCGTACTCGATGCTTCCGAGCTGGTGATCATCAATGACATTGCCGGCCACTCTGACCACAAAGAGCTCGCCTATGCCCGCGGAGAATATGCTCTCCGGTATGACACGCGAATCCGAGCACGTAATGACTATGGCATACGGATGCTGTCCGTTTTCAGCTGTATCCATGCGGATCTCAGGTGAAACGTCTCCGTGCGGCGTAAGCGCGCCCATGTATTTCTGATTGCCGGCTATAAGCCTCTGCTTAGCTTCTTTTGCGTCTATCATCTGCTTCACCTTCTTATCAGTCCGGTACCTGTACGTCTTTTTCCGGTGCTACGTCCGGATCATGCCCCGACCAGCCGGTCCGTGGCATTGCCAGTATCTTCTCAATGTCATCCTCATCCAGTCTGACCAGTTCAAGGTTCTGTTTTATCCTGCCGGGGTCAGTGGATTTAGGCAGCGGGATCACCCCGCACTGGCATGCAAAGCTGAGACAGATCGCCTGCACTGAAACGTTATACTTCTCTGCCAGTGTTACAAGCAGTGCATCTTCATTGAGCCTGCCCCTTGCAAAAGGGCTCCATGCCTCAACGCATATCCCTTGAGACTGTGCAAATGATACAGTGTCCCATTGAGTGTATCCCGGGTGGAACTCTATCTGGTCCAGCATAGGCGGTACATTACAGACCGCGAGCAGATTTTCGAGATGGTGCGTAAGGTAATTGCTTACGCCGACTGCCTTCACCAGGCCTTCGTCGTAAAGGCGTTCCATCGCCCGCCAGCTGTCTCTGTCGACCTCATAATCTCTTGCCGGCCAGTGAAGCAGGTAGATGTCTGCGTAGTCCATTTTCAGCCTCTTCAGAGACTCCTCATATGCCCGTAGCACATTGTCATATCCAAGCTGGGTCCTCCACGCCTTAGTGGTGATGATCAGCTCCTCACGTGGAACGCCGCCTGAAGCCACGGCTTCTCCCACTTCTCTCTCGTTGCCGTATACCGAAGCGGTGTCTATGAGCCTGTAGCCGGCATCAATCGCCGCGCGCACAGCCTCAAAACTCTTTTCTTCTGCCTTATACGTGCCGAATCCTATGCCAGGCAGTTTGAGGCCATTCATAAGTTTTATCTCAGGGGTCATCATGCACTCTCCTTTTAAGTGTAGGTCTCAACCTTTTCGAGGACATCATCATCTATATCGGATTCATCTATCACTCCGCTGTCGAGCATTTCTCTGATCGTATCGAAATCATCCATCATGACGGCTTCTTCCAGCCGGTCCTGCATTGTCATTTCCAGATCAAACTCTGAATCTCCCGTACTGCGTGCTACGATTTTGCGAGGCTGTTCCTGTATCTCTGACTTGTCATCCTCATCCACATTAAAGTCAAACGCGTCCTTATACGGATCATATAAGCCATCTCTTATTGCCATGCTTTCCAGAACAGCTTTATTAGCATCGATAACATCATCTGCCTGATAAAGATTCTTTGAAAATGCCTTTACGGTCTCAGTAAACCTCCGGAATGCGTCATCAGCATCAGTACCGCCGTGCTTCTTTGCTTCAATGATCTCTGTAATGAGAGGCAGATATTTATTGAAGAAGTCCAGTATTTTCCTGCGCTTATCCTCATTCGTTTCGGCAAACAGCTTTCGAACGATAGCATTTGCAGAATCCAGTCTGCCATACAAATGAGCACCTTCCTGGGCAGCGAAATACCGGTCATAGGTTTCCCGTTCTTTTCGTGCCTTTTCCGCTGCTTCCTGTTCTGCCTTTTCCCTGGCAGCTGCCTCTCTTTCAGGTTTCTTTGCCTGGTATGCCCTTATCCCAAGGATCAGGGCAACCAAAGCGATAATTCCCGCAATGACAAGAACGATGGTTACCCAGTTATCTGATATCCATGCAAATATAGCTGCTATTATCAGGACTGTCAGGCAGCCACCGCCACCTGCATCGTTATCGTCATACATATGAGTTCTCCTCAGTTACACCTTCTTATTTAATGACAGATAAATACCTTGAAGAGACTTTCTTAGTAAGCCAGACACCGTTAACTGAGCGGTAGAAGGTATAGCCATCAGCGTGCATCGCGGCAGCATCGACAGTATAGATCACCGGCTTGCCGTGTCTCTGCCCCACCTTCCTGGCAGTATCCGCATCTCCTGAGAGATGCACATACAGTCTGGATTTAGGAATGAGTCCCTGTTTATCTATGGATTCCTTATATTTCAGTCCCGTTCCATGATAAAGAACCGCCGGAGGAGTCACTACTGGCAGTTCAACATCGACCGGTATGGAATGGCCCTGATTGGCCCTGATGAGGGTCTTGTCCTCATTGAAGGAATAGCGCTGCTTTTCGTCTTCAGCAACGATGCGCTCAAGAGTCTCCATATCCAGAAAATGCGTTTTGCTGACTCCGGCGATAAGGTCATCGACAACAGCCCAGCCATGCTCATCGAGGGTGATGCCAATGATTTCAGGCTTGTGGCGGAGTATAAGGCTTATGTACTTGCTGGTGCTTTTATCACTCATGGATTTTACCGCATAGTATAACAGACCTTAGATATTAGTCATGTTTTGTTCTTGGTTATCTTCTTAATTTTCTAGCATTGATAAAACATCGAAAAACAAAAATCCTTATCTCTAGATTTATATTTAATTCATAAATAAAGTTATGCCCTAGGCTCAGTTACCATCGAATCAATGAAAGCACGTTCATCCACAGTAAAGTCGAAATAGTCATAAATCTCATCATCACACCATTTTCGATCTAAATCTAATACAGGCACAAATCGGAATGTACTCTTTGTCATATTTTGCCCATTTTTTGCGATGAACATCATAAAACGGAAAAAGCGTGTTTTCATATAAGCCGCAAAGTTTTCTGCCTGAAATTGATTATCAACCTTCCTAACAACGAGATGCGAATCTGTGCACAAAGATCCAGGTTCTGACACAATAGGTGCAGAAATAATAGCATGTGGTATATCATCTTCTCCTGGACTAGCTTTTGCAACAATAACTTTCCACGCATCGATCAAAGGCTCTTTCTCTTTATAATTAGGTATATCTTTTTTATAAATGTAGCCCTTCTTGCCTTTTGGTAAATAAACAAGCGAGGTACCCTTTCGGTGCCGTTTTAAAAGAGGCGTATTCGATTGTAAGTCAAACTGATTTCTAGTAAATGCGTTAGCCTCAATAAATTCTGTACTTTTTCTCTGAACCTTTTGCAAAATTGAATGACTAGAATTAAATCTAATCAGAATCCTCTCATTTGCATAGTCCAAATCCTCAAACAGCAAATAGCGATACACCGAACTAGTATTTCCGTTTATATGATTATAGAAAATGCATTTTCCATTATGTGCCTGTTCCCACATAAATGTACAAATTCCGCCACGAAGGTTGACATCCGAGTCTATGTATGATTTCGGATTGGGATAATCATGAAACACTGAAATATGATGGTCAAGAAGCATACGTTCACGAAAGTCGGCAAGTCCACCTCCTCGGCCGCCAGAATACCAGTTGGACTTTAAATACATAACTAATACTTTTGGATTCAGCAAGCTCGTGGCAATATTAAAAAAGTGCTGATATATTGCAGTACCACTACCAGAGCCAACTCGTCCACCGCCATCTGATTTATTATATGGAGGTGCAGCAAGTATAATATCAGGTGATATTGCCTTAATATGTTCAATGTATTTCTCCGAATCATCTCCTATTAATGAAAAAGATGTGAAATTGAAAACATGGTCTTCCGGTAACTCAAGAGCCTTATATACTTTTCGGGTTAACTCATAGGTAAGCTTTGATGTAGCAATAGAATAGTAATTAATATTAGGAATACTGCTATATTTTTTATGAAATGCAAAGGTCATTTCGCCTTGCTTGGAAGCCATATCCAACACTACAGTTCCTGGATTGACCAAATCTGGGTTTATCATTTCAACCATGTCTGCTGCAACATTTTGTGGTGTTACAATTTCAGATTCAGAAATCCGTGATAACTTACGCATTGCAACAGCTGCCCGTTCAATTGGAGAAAGAGCTGTGTCTCTCCCAAGTGTATTTATGTTTTCTATCTTACAATCTAAATTTGTCAACTTGAATTCTGATGCACGTTCAAAAATCAGTTGAAGGTAGTGTTTTTTTATTCCCACATGTTGTGAAATTCGCAAGTTATTATTACTTGCATCAATGCTTTGAATGGCTTGCTTAAGTGAAGTAATCTCATCTTCAATTAGAAAAGCATAAAAAAGGATTCGCATATAATAGGCAGCAAGCCTTTTTTCCAAGTTATCATTATCGTCTGCTCCTGGATCATTAATACGAGAATCAGTAATTGTTGACTCGCTTGAAGATTGTTGGCTTTTTTCAGGTATAGGAACATCAAGATCCGTTCCTTCGTCACTCGACGGTTCCATTTCAATACCCTTTCGGTCTTTCAAAGGTTTCAGTGTAACTAAAAGATCTCTTAGCTCATCATTTTCTAGAAGCATGTTATCAAACGGAATGCTTGTTGCTTCGTCAAGAATGCTTTTATTTGCATTATAATTTCTAACAGCGTCTATGATATTTTGAGGTGTTATTTCTCCTAGTTTTCCACAATTAATTGTTATGATTGGTGAAATTTTAAGCTCTATATCAATACACTTGCGAAGCGCATCATTACCACGTTGCTCTGAATTAGTGTTATAAAACAAGGCCTTTAATTCTTGAAGTTGAAACATCCTGTCTGGATCGAAATCGACTAGTAGTGTCTGCGGCTTCATATTAAATTTAATTGTTTGATTTCCGTTTACTACAGTCTTAATATAAGGATTCTGCAGTCGGAATATCGCCTGATCATATTCCTGCGGTGATGAGGTCTCTTTAAAAAAGAGCATCGTGTCCCACTGTTCTACTGTGCTACCGGTTAGAAAGCGGTTTACTGTAAGCGTTATAGTCTTTTGTTGGTTTTTTTCACATTCATCTATGACATGCCTAAGATCTCCAATACTATTTATGTTAGTATCGAAACCAGCCGCATTGATCACGACATAATCTTTCCAGTTGCGAAAATCTTTTGCATGTTTAGCAAGTAAAGCACCAAGTGCATCGCAAGAAGTTCTAAAGGGTAACACACATACAATGTGATGACACATTTCCCCCTTTTTTATTCTACTGTCATCCAGAATTGCTAGTATACTCTCATCTTCCTCAGTTCCATCAATTGCCTTTAGAAAATCAAGGATTTCGGACTCATAAATAAATTCCCTATGTAAGAATTGTGAACGGTCTTCTGTCATTGATTTTGCGCGAAACAGCGCTGATAATGCATAACTTGTTCCAGTCTGTTTTAGCTCTTTCAATTTTTCTCGGGCACGTTGAGATGGATTAAAAGCAAAGCGAATCATTTGTGGGAAGCCATAATATGGGTTATCCCACTCTTTGATTTCTATGCCACTCGAGTCTTTCTCTTGCGCAATGAAGTGTTTTTCATCCCACGCCCTTTGTGCCTCAACAATATCAGCAAAGCGAACAAATGCAACGATATCCTCACTCTGGAATTCATTTCCCATCAGGATTCTATAAGGTGTGCCTGATAGATGCAGCCTAATTGTTTGATCATCACCTAGCGTTTTTGTATTAATCAAAGAGTCAACAGTTTCATCATAACCAAGAAGCTCTTTTTTTTGTTGCTGTGCAGAGAAATCATTTAGTTGTAATACTTTTCCATACTCTTCCGCACGCGCGCCAAAGTGTGTTTCATCAATTATGAGCAAATCGACATGCCTATTAAAAACATCTTTATGCCGTGCTTTAATGATATCTCCTTGTAGATCTTGCAGGGTTAAAAACAATGCGACATCTTTATTGTTTTCGAGCAGCATTGATATAATGTTAGGTGTTCTATCAAGGGTCTCGCTATCAACAAAAGCAAACCGCTCAAAGCGTTTATGCCGTTCAATTATTCCTTTCCACTCTCTCCTAACATCGGCTTTTGCAGATACAATAATAATTAAATGGGCATTAATTTCACATGCGCAGCACATTGCTGTAAAGGTTTTTCCAAAACGCATGACTGCATACATAAGCAAATTTTTGCGCCCATTTTCGACTGCCATTTTGAAATTTTGAATCACTTGTGCTTGATTTTCTCGCGGTGAGTAATCTTGATCGCGAACAGAAGTAATTAAAGCAGGCAAACGATCATTCCCATAGAAGCGGTATCTGCCATCATTCGCAACTGCACTTTTTCGTATATC
>JAFVPI010000003.1 GCA_017505405.1 Mogibacterium sp. | reverse complement strand
TCCGTGCTCATCTGCAAGGAAGTTTGTAGAATTCAGTTCAGTGTTGATACAGCACCTTCTGCATTCCGCATCCTCTTTCAGACATTTCAGTATCTCCTGCCCTTTGCATAGCAGGAGCCTCAGTCTCCTTTTGACATTTTCATCGCCCAGACCGGAATCCATGTATCTGGCAACCATGAGCCCGCATTCATCGAGTATTGAGCCCAGCGAGCTTTGCGGAGCGATCAGTCTGAGCGTGTCGCGCGGAACGCAGTCTTCTCCGAACGGTTCACCGTAAATCACCTCGTCATCAGGGATGGCAACGCTGTGAATATCAGCCATGCATTCCATTACAGCGCGCATGTCACTCCTGTTTTCATATACAGGATATCTTCCGGGCAGGAACTCCATGACAAGGACTCCAAACCCGATATGCTTTCTTGAACCATCAACATAAAAAACTTCAGGTGTACGGCCGCTTTCAGTGAGCAGACTGAGCGCATGAGCCTCATATTCTATCTGCCTTTCAAGATGCATCTGGCTGCCGGTGTTGACACGCAAAATAAGTTTGCGCCCCGAAAGCGGATGCGCAAACAGATAGTTTACATTGTACTCACCCTGCGCCAGCAATGTGTACGTTTCCGTTACCTCAGGCGGCAGACCCAGGGCTCTGCGGTATTCAGGATTTCTTATGTACTCATTTATCATATTTTGACAGATGTTTTTTACGCATGAACCAGCCAAGCAGCATCACGATAACCAGAAGTACAGCCGCAATTCCGAAATACAGCCAGCGGTTTTCTGCTGATGTAAAGCCTGCAGTGCCTATAGTGTACAGAGCCACGCCCGGTATCATGAACACGAAGGTATACAGCGAATAGTGCAGGAGCGGGATATCCGTAATGCCGTAAGCAAAGTTCTGTATGTTGTACGGAAATATCGGTACTAGTCTCGTTATTGCAAGAAGCACTATATCGCTCTTATCAGCTTCATCGAAGAGAAGCCTCTTGAGCAATGCGTTTTTCTCTACCATCGGCTTGATCGAATCCTTAAGGAAGAATCTGCCGACTATGAAAGCTATTATAGCTCCGAGTGTCGTAGCGATCAGGCAGAACAGAGTTCCCCACCACGGTCCGAAAATGATGGCCGCGAGTATCGCGAAAGTCACACCCGGCAGCGCAAGCACTACACATGCGATAACGGTGATCCCTGTGTAGATCAGCACTGCCGTTGCGAAGTGTTCATCGATCAGTCCGGACAGGAACTTCAGATTATCTGTATTGCTCAGATAATCTGACCATCCGAACTTCTGATTGAGTACAAATATCAATACGATCAGCAGCCCGAAAACTATTAATTTGGAATTCTTCCTGATCTTATCCATCACTGAGCTGCATTATCCTTTGCTGAATCCAGCTCTGCCTTCTTTTTCTCGAATTCTTCACGCGAAGCAGCGTCGATCCCCTTCTGCCTCTTCCACAGCAATGCTATAATAATAAACCCTGTTACGATGAATGCAGCGAATATAATGTTGAAAGTAGTCAGCGGAACAGTCCTGAGTCCAAGCCCCATCCTGACTATTCCGGCAGGTTTGCGTCCCAGTGCCGCCGGAGAACCGCAAAGCAGGTAAATGGCCGCCATTGAAACGATGACGCTTATAAGCGTGAACACAGTGCCGCAGCTGAATTTTCTGAAGAGAAGCGCGATTGCAAACAGCCCCAGCCAGAGTCCGAGATATACCCATCCGATGTTCATAGCGCCTGTTATCTTCGGAACACCGGAGCATATGAGTGCAGCTACCATTGCCCAGATAGCCGAGTTATAAAGCTTGCTGAACAATCTTGCAGGGTTTGAAGGCTCTTTATAATACAATTCCCCTGCTGCTATTGCGGCTTCTTCTTTTTTCTTCTGGCTTGCATTGTAGACCTGTTTTATAAGGACGACCACGATCGCCAGCGCAAACAGGCACATCAGGCCGATGAACATCTTTTTGGCGCCTCCGGTGAGCATGCCTCCCACATATGAGTATACTATGCACGCAGGCATCTGGCCTACTCCCGTAGCAAGAAAGAACCCCCAGAAGTCCATCGCAGTAAGTCCTGCTGCATAGGATACTATATCAAAGGAGATGAACGGCAGAAGCCTGGCTACCAGGATGCAGCGCTTGCCGTACTTCGCAAAGAACTCCTCTATTGAAAGCAGCGCGCCCTTTGTGCAGATCTTCTCCACCACATCTCTCCCGAGTATCCTTGCGATCCAGAAGCACATCGCCGCTCCGGTCATGGACGATACCCATGAAAGGATGCAGCCCTGCCACCATCCGAAAAGGTTGGCGTTTGTGAGAGTTATGAAAAAGGCAGGGAGCGGCGCAGCTATCGACTGGAATACCATTAACAGGAATGATATTGCCATCGCCCACTTGCCGTACTGGGCAATGAATGCGTGCATATCGTCGAAGTTTCCGGTCTGGAACATCACTACGACATTATTGACCCATTCATGTACTGGCGGAACAGCAAAGTATACTCCAAGAGCAGCCAGAAACAATACGATGATTATTATCCTTCCTGTCCAGCTGCCTTTTTTCTTTTCTTCAGCATCAGGCGCCGCGGCAAGATGCTTTTCACCGCGGCCTTCTGCTGCGGCATGTTTGCCGTTATTCATATTCTCTTTCAGAAGATCTTTTTCTTTTTTATCTGAACTCATTTATTGATCCTGTTTAATTATTTGATCCTTCAGGTATCTGCAATTTACTGCAGTGCAAATGTCAGGTGAACGTCAGTACCGTCTGCAGGCATAACAGAATCATCAAGGAATGCCGATACTGCGCCTGAATCTATAGCGTTGTATCCATAAGCAGCATTTGAAGTAACTCCGGCCCAGCAGCTGTTAAGGCATGCTATGCATCCTGAACCGCACTCCTTGTTGTTATCAAGGTTTCCGGAGAATCTCATATCAACATCAAGCTTTCCGTCAGCTGTTTTTACGGAATCTGCCATTGCCACCGGTGTATCCTGGCCATCCCATGTCAGAGTGACTTCCACTTTCTGACCATCGGTGAATTCTCCGTCAGCAATCTTGTCTGATGTAGTGTTCCATGGCTCACCGCCTGCTTCA
The DNA here is from genome assembly GCA_017505405.1 of Mogibacterium sp. Lineage (GTDB taxonomy): Bacteria > Bacillota > Clostridia > Peptostreptococcales > Anaerovoracaceae > Crickella. The sequence goes on along the minus strand of JAFVPI010000003.1, from coordinate 706 downwards.
ATCATTCCGTTGTAGAAATCTTCAGCACTGCAGTAAGCAGCAAACATGCACTTGTCTCCCATGCCGCCGTCTTTCCATACGCAGTAGTGCATGGTGGACTGGTCAAAGAATGTGCCGTTCAGCTGAGCCGTGATCGTTACTGTATGGTTCTCTGCATCCACAACTACATCCTCAGGTGCAGCAGGTGTTTCCACAGGTTCTTCAACTTCCTCTTCCACAGGTTCTTCAGCAGGCTCTTCTGCAGGTTCGGATTTTCCGCCGCAGGCAGCCAGACAAAATGCAAGTACCAGCATCATCAGAAAAATAAGCGATTTCTTTTTCATGATAGTTCTCCTCCCGATTGAAAAACGTTTTCTTTGCATATTGCAAAGCATACATCGTTATCATATCTGTATTAAGCTAAACTAACAAATAGATACGTTCAATACGTTTGTTAATGAAAATAATTTGATTCTATAAATTAGACCGGGTCTAATATTTTTCTCTGATATCCCCGTACATTTCTATCAGCTCCTCCGGGTCCGCACCATGTCTGTAAAGCATGCGGAGATACCACATCAGCATTTCAGTCTTCAGAATACTGACTGTACCTTTTCCGTATCTTCTCGATGATGTCAGGATCCTCCTGCGTGTCATGACCGGTCTGTATCCCAAGCTCTTCATTTTTCTGGAAAACCCATAGTCCTCCATCACAGGCAGTTCAGGG
>JAFVPI010000035.1 GCA_017505405.1 Mogibacterium sp. | reverse complement strand
TGTGCACATCTTCGAAAGTTCTTCTTCATGGACCGGAAGCCCTGTCTTTTCGAAGAGTTCATCAGCTGTGTACACAGCCTGCTCAAAGGCATCCGCGGCCTCGCGCATCCTGCCTGTCTTCGTGTACAGATCGCCGAGTTTCTCCCAGATGACGGAGATATCCCGCTTTGCCCAGTCTGCGCCGGTCTCCCTGTCGACAATTTTTCTAAGCCTGCGGCTTTCCAGATACTTTTCCTCAGCAGCAGCATGATCCTGCATCTCAAATGCCGTGTCGCCAAGCATAGCCACGGTTATATACTCATCGCGGATGTTTGCCGCGGTCGGCTCTCTCTTCACAATTTCACTGACAATGTCATACGCTTCGGAATAGCGCTCCTTTGCTTTTCCGAACTCGCCGGTCATGCGGTACACCTGTCCGAGTTTCTGGCAGCTCACGGCATAGTCCCTTATGAACACCTCATCCGAAGTCTCTTCTGCCAGCACTCCGGCAGCACGCCAGCCGGATTCAAAAAGATCCCTGGCTTTCTCATATTCCTGTCTCAGCAGATACACATCACCCAGTTTGTTGCATGCCACGGAAACGTCCCTGTAGAGATCCGCCAGAGGAAACAGCTCCGTATACTTATCGGCTAAGCGCAGCAGCCTTTCGTAGTTCTCCACAGCGGCATTGTCATCGCCCTGCTCAGTAAGGAAGTTGCCGAGCTGTCCGAGCCTATACAGAAACAGATGCGCGTTTTCTGCAGTCTCTTCCTTATTTAGTCTCTCTTCGGTAAGATCGATCAGCTTCTGCTGCCATTCGATCGCCTTTTCGTAGTCGCGCGGTACGGCTATGCCTGAGCGGTACATCCTGACGAGCCTGTCCATCGCCGGCTCGAATCTGCTGTCCGCAGCCGAAGAGATGAGCTCAAATGCTCTGGTAGTGTCGGTCTCGGCGTTGATACCGTTGAGGTATGCCAGACCGATGTAATACTTGTGGGCGGCTTCGCGCTCCGCTTTCTGCTCAGCGTTCAGATCCTCCGAATCCTCTTCGCAGTTCTCAGGCGCATCCAGGAATGAAAGCGACTCATCAAGTGCCAGTTCGTCCCATGCGTTGATGCACTCCGGAAGATCATCGAATTTTATGAGCAAGGTGCCCCGGTCTGTCCTGTCGAGCTCGGCGGCTACTATCTTTTTGCCGCGTTCAAGCGCTTCAGGATATTCCTTCCTGACTACATAATTCTCTTCGCCGGCAGCATTGATCGCGACGATGTTAGGCGTCACGGCGAGTATGAACAGATCGCTCCTGTCCATGGCCGAGAATATCTCGTCTTCGAATGATCTGCCCGGGACAAGATAGTCGTCATACCAGACGGCCACATCATAGTATTTCTGCAGGCCGTGTATGCGGCGGATGAGGCTTCGGGCGTAGTCCCTGTCAACCTTGCGGTAGCTCAGGAATATGCAGGCCCTGAACTCATCCTTTATCTTCGCGCTGTCTTCATCGCTTATAAGAAAATAGTCCAGATGCTCTTTGAGCTTGCCTCTGTAACCCTCGTCATTGCCCGTGAACTCGTTTCTGTCAAGACAGTGCAGGCTCTCTATGCCGAGACGCGCGCACAGGGCATTGAAAGGATCGATCACGTTCTCTCCGGGTATCACAGGAAGCACCGGGATGCCGTGAGCGAGCGCAAAGAGTATCTCCCTGTCGCGTGACGTGTTCTGCTCCGACATGTAACCAGGCGTGCAGACGAGAACAAAAAGCTGCATCTGTCCCATCTCCGCTTCTCTTGTCTCCGCTCCTGCAGGTATGAAACCGTCATCGTACATGTATACCGCGCAGTTATTGATGCGCAGAATATCTTCGCAAAGTTCGGATACCGGCCCTTCAAGATCGGTCTTATAAAAGCTCATGTAGACACGCGGCTTCCCGTACGTGGAGGAGCCTTCGCGGGTCTTATGGATAAGCTCTGACATTACTGTCTCCTTTCGCTATCCCAGGAATTTTTCAAACTTTTCGACGATCGAAGCTGAGATTATGGCCATCGGCTCCCCTGGGGCATTCGCAACCACATTCCTGAACGGCACTATCAGTTCCTTCACGTCGCTGCGGGTGAGATAACCGTCGAGGTTTGCCCTGTCCAGCATATCTTTCCTTCTCCAGTCCATGATGATCATGTTGACATGACCCAGCTCGGCGCCTGTTAATTCCTTTTTTACATCGAATCTCATATTCTTAAGCATAAGTAATTCCTCCTCTAAAACGCGTCCCAGACCTCGTGTGGTACGCCGGTCGCCTCGCAGTACTCCCATGTATATGAATCCTCAGGGCAGCAGACCGTAAGATTTGTGCAGCCATCGAATACCCACGAGTCAAGGCTCGCCACGCTCTCCGGCATGTATACCTTCTCGAGGTTCATGCAGTTGTAGAAAGCGGATCTCTCGATGATCATGACCCCGTCAGGGATGGTGATCTCCCTGAGGCTGCGGCAGCCGTAGAATGCCTGATCGCCTATGCGTGTCACGGTCTCAGGGATGATTATCTCTTCCGCCCTGATGCATCCGGAGAATGCGCGGGATCCGATCTTCATTACCCCTTCAGGCAGCTCGATCTTGCTCACTGCGCTCCACTCGAAAGCCCAGTCGCCGATCTCCATCAGATCTTCTGACAGCTCCGCTTCGCCGGTGCGCCCCGCAGGGTACTTTACAAGCACTGAGCCGAACCTGTCATAGAGAACACCGTCGATCGATGAGTAGTCATTGTTATCTTCGTCTACTTCTTTCTCTTTGAGACCCATGCAGTACGTGAAAGCCTGCGGTCCGATCGATGTGACTCCGGCCGGGATCCTTATCCGCTCAAGAGCCATGCATCCTGAGAACGCCATGTCGCAGATCTCCTCAAGCGACTCAGGCAGGATCACCTCTCTCAGCTTGCCGCACTGGTCAAAGGTATTCGGCGGTATCCTCGTAATACCCTCGGGGATCGTAAAGGTCTCGAGTGTCTTGTCCTTCGCGTGTGACGGGCAGTCGCCGGAGACCGCGGCATCCTCCTCTGAGAGCAATTCACCGAACATCTCCTTAAAGCCGGACAAATCGAGCATCGCTTTGGTCAGCTCCTTATCCTTGAAGTTTTCATAGTTTTCTGCCGTGTCGCCCTTTTCCAGATCAGCGTTCAGAATGGTTTTCAGTATTTGTTTCATATGATCTGACGCCATATATGACCTCCTTGTCAGCGCGGGATTTAATACTCAGGGTGGACGAGGATCAGGATGTAGTAATCATCTCCGTCTTTGTTGCCCTCGATCGGTATCAGCGGGCTGTCGCCCTTCATATACGTATTCCCCTCTGAATTCTGTATGTACCCGGTCAGCAGGCTCTGCAGATCATATTCACCGAATAGCGCATCAGGATAAGCAGAGCACCATACAAGGTCTACGTGCTCATCTGTAATAAGGTTATCCGAAAATTCAGGATGGTTCATCGCAGCATGGATCGTGATATTCTGTGCCTCCTTAAGGTCGATGTTGCCCCTGGAGATCACATAGATCCTGTCAGTAACAAACTTCGGTTCCGCGATCGGTCCCAAATCGTCCAGCGATAAGCTGAATGTGCCGTTGGCATTCTGCTTGAATCCCGGGATACCCGCAGGATCAGTAAAGATATTGGCTTCCGGTTCTTCTTTCTTTTTCTTCTTGTTCCAGAACATTGTCCCGCTCCTTTCTGCGGCATGGCCGCTTCACATTGTTATTTAAGACTGTCTATGAGTGTATTTACCGAATCATGCGCGCTCACATATTCTGAGGCGTTGTTGGTCATCTCCATCAGCAGCTCGTAGATACTCGATGCCTTCTCACAGTAATCCAGGCGTTTTTCTGCCGGAATGCGCTCAGACAGTCCCAGCCTGAAGTTGGCCAGCGCCAGATCCTCGAGCACTCTGTAGTCATCTGTCTCCTGCGCCAGAGGTATGAGTATCTTAAGAGCGCTTTTGTTGTTGACATCGGCGACAGGCTGATGCCCCCGCTCCTTGTTTATATCTGCGATCCTCATGTGGCTCTTGGCGAGGTTGTGTTTCGACGCCGGATCTTTTGCTATCCTGGCGGATCTCATGTCGATCTCGAGAGCATCCGTTAAATAGCGGGTAGCTTCGGTGAGATCATCGATCTTAAAATAGATGGCTCCGATCTTGTCGAGCAGGCCTGACATCACGTGCATCAGCTGTATGTTGTTGCGGTATTCCTTCTCTGCGCTCCTGCATACAGCAAGGCCCTTATTGAAGTACTCAATGGCATCATGTATGGATCCCTTCATGGCTTCCTCTATCTCGCCGAAGCGCCTGTACACGTTCGCGGTCAGTATTATGGCGTTATATCTGTTAGCAGTATCCATCTGACCGGCACAGATATCGAGGACCTCATTATATAGGCTCTTCGCTTTTTCGGCAGCAGAGGAGTCCCCCCTGTATATCTTCATCAGCGTGTTATCTGCAATGCTGAATGTATCTATCGCTCCGCCCATCGTATTCGAGCTGTCGCCTTCGATGTCCTTCAGGCGGGAGCGCAGCTCAAGATACTTATTGACGAACACGTCCGCCTCATCCGGATCGCTATTTTTGAGAAAGTCCGCCAGGCTCGAATACGCTTCGGCCAGTGACCTGAGCGCTTCCACCTCTCCGGTGGCCGCCTCGAGACGTTCGCAGACGTCTGCTCTGGCCCGCGCGTATCTGACCACGTCTGTATGCCTCTTCAGCTGTATGAACACCGCGACCAGGGAACTGTAAATACGCGCGCGAACGCGGAGCATCGCGATATCTTCCGCGCTTCCGTCCGGGGCCGCTTCATCCTCAGGCATCAGTCTGTTCTCTGCGACGAATCCGGCCAGCAGATCACCCGCGTCAGCGAACATTCCCGCCTCAAACATCAGAGTCGCGATATTCAGCACGCTCTCGCAGTACTTTCCGAGAGGCGCGTCCTCATACATCGCCTGCATCTTTTTACGCAGCTCAACGGCCTGCCAGCAGGCATCAAGAGTCCCCTCTTCATTGCGGAGTCTGCTGTAGATACGAACTTTCTCATCATATACATCCGCGAGCGCGTTGTCGTTCCGGAGCGAACTGCCTTCAGCCGGCTTCAGCGCTGCCTCCGCCTTTTCGCAGTATTCAAGCGCTTTATTCGGATCCCATGCGACACCGCTGCCGAGATGGTACATAGTTATCAGCTTGACCCAGGCTTCGCAGCACCCGTTCTCCGCAGACATGCGGAAAATATTCGCCGCCTTGGCCGGATCAGGCTCCGTGCGGATACCGTTCTGGTACGCGAGGGCGATGTAGTAAAGGTGTTCTCCGTCATCATTGAGGAGATCATTTTCGTCTATCCCTGCGTCCTCGATGAGGCGCTGCCGCAGAGTCACTCCGAAGGCATCCGCGTCGTCCGGATCCACCATCAGCGCGTTTATCCCCGGATAAAGCTCCTCGAGGTTATCGAGCGACCGCTGATCGAAGCGCTTCATCTCCGCCGCGACCAACGGTTTGTTCTTCCTCACCGCGTCCGGGTACTCATGATCTGCGACATAATTGCCGGGTTCCTCAAAGGCAGGCGACACGCTCATGATGAATACATCGCTGTCATTGAGCGCCTTCATGATGTTATCGTCGAAGGATTCTCCCGGGATCAGGTATTCGTCGTACCATATCGCGGTATCCCTGCAGACATCCACGCTGTGGATCCTGCGCATCAGCTCCTGCGCAAAAGCCCTGTCCTTCTTGCGGTAGCTGAGGAACACCTTCGATGAGAATTCCTCGTGGATACGCTCGGTATCGGTCTCGCTTATAAGGACCGACGAGAGGAAAGTCGCCAGCTTGTCCTGATATCTGAGGGCCGTCGGGTCCCTGTCGTATCTGTTGAGGAACTGCAGACCGCTGAAAACTTCAGTGCTGTTGAACTCCCCGATGAGCTCGCCTGTTTCGTCAGTTTCGAACAGTATCGGCAGCACCGGGATATTGAGTCTTAGCACCGCCGGGATCTCCGTATCAAGCGCTCTGTTGTGCTCCCTAAGGAGCTTCCGCGTGACCGGGACCACCACCATCCTCATGTCGCTGAGCAAGTCCTCCAGCTCACCTTCAACAAGGCTCCTGTCCGGTTCATCATCATAAAAAACGGCGCAGTTTTCCTGCGCCGCAAAAATATCCGCACAAACCGACTTGAGATGCAGTTCGAGATCATCCTTATGACAGCTGACATATATCCTCGGCTGCAAGCCTGTCAGCGTTCCTGTTCTGGTTATATGCTGAAACATGGTCTGCCTCCCGCTTACTGCTTAGCTTCCATCTCGTCCCACAGTTTTATCATGGCATCGGCGAACACGGCTTCCTTGCCTGTCCAACCGTACATTATGCATGTTCTGTATCCGTACTCAGGCACGCATACATTGGTGTAACCGGCGGTCTGTACGCAGAACACGTTGACCTTAGGGTTTACCTTGCTGCGGTATTCGGCTATCAGCTTGGCTACGTCGACGTAATCCCTGAAGCCTCCCTTGCATGCATATCCCATTTCACTGTATTCCCTGATGCCTTCTGCCGTACCGTACAGGCCTCCGTGACCTGCCTGCATGTCGGAGTAGATGAATATGTTGTCCCAGTGCTTTTTCTTTTTGATGGCATCGCGGAAGAATATCCATATTCCGTTTTCAGTATCTCCGCCGACGTCATTGTATCTGTCATCCGAGATCTCTCTTGCTTCTTTCAGAACGCCTCCGCGCTTGCCGATCGGATATACGATGAGCTTGTTGCCGAACTTGCCTACATAACCCTCATCGGAATTGCGCGCAGTGATGACGCTCGAGAGGTTGTCGATCTCTGCAACGACTGTTCTTCCGTACTCACTTGTGAAAGCTCCCCATGCGCTTCCGCTGTTGTCGGACAGACACATGGTCTTTCCCTTGAGCTGAGGCAGGTTCTCACACGCGATGTCCATGCAATCCTCGAGCGCGTCGAGGAGCTGCGGTCTGTGGCTGGCTCCCGAACCGGCCAGAGCCTCACGTGCGGAGTAGTAACGGAACGGGAACTGTCTGCCGCCCTTGACGCCTCTTTTGAGGTCGTCTGTTACGGTCTTGCAGAATTCAGCGTCCTCTGTCTCCGTGAATATTCCGCGGAGGTTTCTGAGGAGCGCCATATGTCTCATTACGCCGGCATTGTAGATCGTTCTCCAGTCGCTTCCGGTCGAGCGCATTGTCTCCCAGGTGCTCTCCTCGCCGCTTACCTTTACATCGCCTGTTCTCATGAGCTCGTCGAGCACAGGGCTGTTGGCGTGCGAGATACGAACAACATCTATGATGCCGATGCCTGTGTTTTTGTATTTATGTACCTGGTACGCATTGAGGCTCTCGAGCTTTTCGGCCCAGCTTCTCTTGAGGATGCTTGGGATGCCCTTCTTGGAGCCCTTCCAGTACAGGTAGTACATCAGCTGCGATCCCGGCTCATCCGCACGGAGCATTACCTTCGAGTTGATGCGGGCAAACTCGCCCGGATTCTTTTCGGTGAATGTGGCTCTGTACGGATGCATCGCTGCCCTTACCATGATGACCTGAGGATTGAGACGCATGTTGTACTCCCTGCGGAGAGTGACCGCCCACTCCAGGGTCTTCTCATAGTCGTAGTCCAGCGCCTCATCGATCACCTGCTCCATTACCTCCGAGGTCTTCTTGCCCTCGAAGTGGTCTCCGATGACAGCGTACTCCTTGAATATACTGTCGAGACGGAATATTGCATCACAGATCGTTGCTGGCGCGAACTTGCCGTCACGGTAATACTGAGGCTCAGCGAAAATGCTCGATGCCGTTACCATCTTAAGTGTGTCGAGCGGGTTGATCTTATACGAGATCCCGCCCATGTAGTTTACTTCTGCGCCGGTCTTTTCGACCCATCTTGTCTCTTTGACTTTTCTTATAAGCTTGCTCATAGCTGTTACCTCCTTTCCGCTCCGGGCAATGCTGCCCGGGAATATGCCCCGCAATCATGCGCGGAGTTCCTGTATAAAAAGACCGCCCCAAGCTAAGGCGGTCAGATATGGTACTATGTCAAAACAGTTCCATAGTTCCGAACCGCTTCTGATGTCAGAAACGGATTGAATATTCTCTATAAAAAATGTCCGAGAATAACGAAACAGTGTGCTTAAGACACGTGACGTGCACGCGCTTGCCGGAATCGAACCGACCGAATTCGTTTATGAGACAAACTTTCTACCACAGAAGAAGTAACTGTTTCTCCGCTTCGGACAACTATAGAATAGCATATCGGTTAACTATATTCTATAGACCACTAGTTAAATTAATTAGTTAACCAGGAATAATCCCTGATATCAGTGTATCAGCGCCTTTACTGCTTAGACCAGTAAGACCCTGCAGCATCTTCAGCAAAGGCGCTTTTATTTTCAGTTTTTACGCGACGATCTTCTCGTAGCGCTCGCTGCCGACGATATCCATCATCACGCTGTATGGGTCGATCCTGCCGCTAGCTACCATTGAGAAGAGCTTTGGAGTGCAGCCGCTTACAAGTGCGACTCCCTGCTCGTTCATTGTTACAGGCTGCTGCTTGTTGCGGCTCTGGACGTTCCAGAACACAACGTTAGGGAGTCTGTAACCGTGCTTTGCGTACTGTCTCTTGGCGTTCTCGAAGTTCGTAAGGCTTGCGTTTCTTACACACCAGTTGAACTCCATGTCAGAGATGATGTAGAGGGTCGCAGGCATCTCCTTCTGAGGGATGCGGTTCTTCACCGCAGCTCTGAGGATGAGATCGAATACAGCCTCGATGTTTGTGTCCGCGATCTCGTTGAAAGATGCGACGTATCTGAGTCTGTCGGCAAAAGTCTTGCCCTTGATCTCGATGAGCTTCGCGTTGTGCGAGAACTCGATGAAGTGGTTGTGGAAGATGCCCTTGTTTCTCTCGGCAAAGTAGAGACCGAGTGAAAGCGCGACGCTCGCTGGTCTTGGGTTATTTGTGCAGTACATGGAGCCGGATGTGTCGATCACAGCGATGGCATTCTGGTCACCGCCGTAGTCAGGCATGGACTCCCATGTCGCATTAAGGACGTTCTTCTCTACCTCAGAGATGTCTCTCATGAAGGTTCTGCCTGAAAACCAGCTGCCGTTGAGGAACGGATCAACAAGTTCGTAAGGCATGACAGTCTTAGCGTTGAGCTTAGCCTCGCCCTTCGACACCTTGTGGATGAACTCGCCGTAGCGTGCGCCGTCATTTCTCATGAAAGCGGCACGGTACTTGAACATCGCCTTTGAAGGCTGCTTCGAGTAATCGAAAGTGTAGTCCTTCTCTCTGAGGTTGTTCTCGATGATGCGGATCTTCGCGCGGAGCTCTACGAGCGCCTTACGGTACTCCCTGTCAGTCATCTTCATGCTGCGCGCGATCTTCTTCGCCATCGCGACTGTATCTGCGTTGCTTGCGTTGACGGATGGCATCCACTTTGCAAGGAGCGAAACGCTCTCGCCTGCCCGGAGTGAAGCCATGTCTGCTGCAAACTGCTTTGCGACGTACGCGAGCATGTCCTTCTCGCATGGTGTACCCATGAGAGAGAAAAGGTCATCATATCTGCCGTACTCACCGAAGTACTCGATGTTCTTCTTTACAGATGCAGGCTCGTTGGCCGCAAGGTAGGTCATGACAGTTCTGAACACTCTGCGCTCACCAAGACCGCCGCGGATGTCCCTCGCGAAGAAGATGATCTTCATCGCCTTGTCAGGATCTTCCGTGTATGCACGGATGAATCTGTCGAGGATCTCCTGCTCAGGCGCCTTTCTGAGCGCTCCGACTGTTGCGAAGAGATCAAGGCAGTCTGAATATGTGCTGGCAAGTGTCACAGCACCGTTTTCAGTAAATGTTCTGTTTGATTCTCTCTTGATTGCGTTAAGCATTGCTATCACTTCCTTTCTGAAAAACTAGGCACTTAGTTGCTTTTTCGGCTATCTGGCAGAAAAAACTGTTCCTTTGAAATTGCTGTAAGTGCCTTTTGCCAAGATGCCTAAAAATTGCATGCAGGATTTGAACCTGCCACGGACCTATCCTTAATAAGTTGCTCTACCTACTGAGCTAATGCAGCTTTTACGCTATTGCTGCAGGCATCTTTCTGCTGTTGTCAAAGCGCTTTTAATACAGGGTTCTATGATTTACGGTCATATCCTTGGATCTATACTTGCTGTATGCGCTTTTGTTTTGCACCTGATCAATGGTGCTGGACGAGGGAGTGAGGATCGAACTCACGCACCGGTCACCCGGCCTGATAGTTTAGCAAACTATTCTCTTTACCACTTGAGTATCCCTCGGAATATCAAGATGCCGTGTTGCATACAGGAGTCGAACCTGTGACTGTCTGAGTGAAAACCAGATACTCTACCCTCTGAGTTAATGCTCTTTGAGATTGCTGCAGGCATCTTTCTTTTTTTACAAAGTGCGTAAAAAACAATATAGGGTGGATGATTAAGAGTCATGTCCTGATATTCTGATATTTTGCTGTAAGCACTTTTCAAATGGTTGCGGAGGTCGGATTCGAACCGACGATCTTTTGGATATGAGCCAAGTGAGTTAACCGCTGCTCTACTCCGCATTAACTGGTGTTCCTGATAGGAGTCGAACCTACACTGGCCGGAGTTTAAATCCGGTGCCTTTGCCCATTGGGCTACAGGAACAATTGGTGATCCCCCTGAGATTCGAACTCAGATCCCCCGGATTAAGAGTCCGGTGTCCTACCGTTAGACGAGAGAATCATATGGAGCTCCCAGTCGGATTCGAACCGACAGTCCACTGCTTACAAGGCAATTGCGTTACCGTTTCGCTACAGGAGCTTATGGTACTCCACAAGAGAATCGAACTCTTATAACCGGTTTAGAAGACCGGTGTTCTATCCGTTGAACTAATGGAGTATATTGGTGATCCCCCTGAGATTCGAACTCAGATCTGCCGGATTAAAAGTCCGGGGTCCTTTCCATTTAGACGAGAAGATCATGGTATCCCGTGCAGGAATCCAACCCACATCTCGGAGTCCGTAGCTCCGCGTCCTTTGCTTTGGACGAACGGGATGAAACTGGTGCTCCACACAGGACTCGAACCTGTACTTGATGGATTCTGGATCCATTTCCTCTGCCAAATTGGGATACTGGAGCATATGTGTCATAAGGGGGACCGCTTGCGGCGGACTGCCTGCAAGGATTGCATGCGGGGATCCCTTATGACGATCTGGCGGCTTCTGCAGGTCTCGAACCTGCAACCCTCGCCTTAACAGGGCGCTGCTCTGGCCTATTAGAGCTAAGAAGCCATATGGTCAGCAGGGCTGGACTCGAACCAGCGCGTTTCTCCGTCGTGGGGTTACGGCCCACTGCAATCGCCGCTATGCCACCTGCTGATAAGTGGTCGGGGTGGAGAGACTCGAACTCTCGACCTTCCGGTCCCAGGCCGGACGCTCTGCGCAAACTGAGCTACGCCCCGATAATGATGGTGGACCTGGTGGGAATTGAACCCACGCTCCCCTGCTTGCAAAGCAGGTGCTTTCCCGACTAAGCTACAAGCCCATAATTGGTGCTCCAGACAGGAGTCGAACCTGCACTGAACGGATTCTCATTCCGATTCCTCTGCCAGAACTGGGATACTGGAGCATATTCATCGAATACCTGCTGATGCCTTTCATCCTCCCCTTCAGGATGCCGCTTGATCATCGATAATGTTCGTTCACTGGTGATGTGACGCTGTGCTTCGGGGAGCGACCCCTAACATTTTCACACCGCTTTCGCCGTGACCACATGGGACTGATACCCACAACTTTCACCAAACTTCAGCATAAGTATCATTGGCGGTAAATTCTCAGACCATTACCCGAGTCTTTCTCTAGATACAGAGCTTTGGCTACTCGAACCTGTTTCTCGTGTTATATACGGTTTCCCGTTTTCAACTCCAGAGCGGTTGCTGGCTTTCCTGCTGTTTCATCATCCTGCCACGGATGAGGCATACAAGATTATTCTCCACCGGAGCGTCTATTGCCCGCCCCACGAGTACAGTAACTTTTATCTCACTATCGCACGGTGCCGCGACTTTTCTGTTGGCAGTTTCTGCCTTCCCGCATGTCATCGCTGGCATACAGCAGCTCCTCTCCCAAGGTATCCCTCAGGATGCTTACTGAGAAGTCCATCGCGCCTCGGCAGGTTGTAAAGCCTTCTGCACCGAGTTGGATCAAAAGCATGAGAAGGTATTCGATTGTAGTGATGATCCCTTATAAGGATCTGGAGTGACAGACGGGATTTGAACCCGCGACCTTCGACCTGGCAAGCCGATATTCTGCCGGCTGAACTACTGCCACATATTGGAGCAGCATACGGGACTTGAACCCGTACCCCCAGTTTGGAAGACTGGTATGCTTGGCCATTACACCAATGCCACTCATTCCGGCTCATCGCTGAGCCGGGTGCTCGGTGTGCAGCAGTCGTCACCACTGCACACTTATGCCTGTTGTTACCGAGCTCTTAATGGCTCCATCACCGTCTCCGGAGCTGTCGCCCTCGACCACGAGGATCTGGTCAACAGTGACTCCGAGTACAGCCGCAAGGATCACAAGGTTGTCGATCGATGGCATGCAGTCACCGTTCTGCCACTTGTAGATCGCCTGTGGGTTTGTGAAACCGAGGATCGCCTGGAGGTCTCTTACGGAGATGCCCGCGGCTACCCTGAGGTTCTTGATGTTCTGCCCTGTTGCTGTGAGGTCGATGACAGGGACTTTCATTACACCGACCGCTCTTACGTTCACTGCTGGTCTCTCCTTTCCGGCCCTGCTGAGGCCGGAACGATTGACCGGCCTAGCTTGCCTTGTAATTGAAAACAGGTTTAAGAACTTCTATAACGTCTACTGATTCTTCGATGACATCGATGATGTCTTCGAGTGATTTGTAAGCCATTGGGGCTTCATCAAGCGTTGAAGGGTTAACAGATGTTGTGTAGATTCCCTCCATCGCCTTTCTGTAATCTTCCATTTCGATCACATCTTTGGCTCTGGATCTTGACATGATCCTTCCTGCTCCGTGAGGCGCAGAGAAGTTCCAGTCAGGGTTTCCCTTGCCGTATGCGAGCACAGAACCGTCTCTCATGTTGATAGGGATGAGCACCAGCTCGCCCTTGTGGGCTGCGATGGCTCCCTTTCTGAGAATCATTTCGTCTGTGTCGATGTAGTTGTGGATCGTGTGGAATGCTTCCAGTGCATCGAGACCTGTGTGCTCAAGGATGACTTCCGCCATCTTTTCACGGTTGATTCTTGCGAATCTCTGGCAGACCTCTACATCGTGCAGGTAGTCATCAAGGAATGTGCCGTACAGGTAGCAGAGGTCGTCAGGCACTTCCGCGTCCTTCTTCTCCCATTTGAGAGCTTTGAGCGCAGTCTGGATCTCACTCTTTCTGCCTTCTGCCTTGAGCTCCTCAATGAGCTGCTCACGCTTTGCGAGGTACTCCTCCTTGCCGTGGTTAAGGTCTATGGCGAGCTGCTGGTAGTATTCCGCAACCTGCTTGCCGAGGTTTCTTGAGCCTGAGTGGATGACAAGGTACTTTGTACCGTCTGCAGCCGCATCGACCTCGATGAAGTGATTGCCTCCGCCGAGTGTGCCGAGAGACTTGCTGAGTCTTTCCGTTCTTTCAAGTTCTCTGTAGCATCTGAGCTCTGTCAGATCGAACGGCCACATGATTCTTTCCCATGTGTCGAAGCCTGATGGGATGATGTGGCATGCTTCGTCGAGCTTCTCAAAGTCGATATCCACCTTGCCGAGCTTGACTGTGTACATGCCGCAGCCGATATCTACTCCGACTACATTCGGAACAGCCTTGTCAGTGATCGTCATTGTTGTTCCGATCGTGCAGCCCTTTCCGGCGTGCACATCCGGCATGATTCTGATGCGGCTTCCTCTTGTCATCTCTGTGTCGCACATTCTTCTGATCTGCGCGACGGCCTCATCTTCTATTACCTTGGCAAAGCAGATCGCTGTGTTCACTTTGCCTTTGATTTCTAACATTTTCTTTCCTCCTATGAAAAAATCCGCCTGCCTCCTTCTTCTGAGACAAGCGGATCCGGATCTTCTATCTTAAATGCGCACGATCAAATACCTATGCCATGCCGCACTCCAGTTTCTCTTGTCTCATATTTGCACACAAAACCACGTCCCATCAGGTCAATAACCTGCGGTTTCGATTCTGTATTCATGCTCTTCGGTGCAAATCTTAGATACATCATTTGTTTTTTTTCCTCTTTCTGTTTTTGTTGATGTTTTGTTGGCTGCCGGCTTCCCGGCTTCTTTCCATGGATGAATATATCACATCTGTCAACACGTGTAAATTCAACCCGTAGTTTAATTATCTGAATGGTGGTAAGAGCTGGCATTGAACCAGCGGCCTTCCGGGCTTCAACCGAACGCTCTACCTGCTGAGCTATCTTACCATGTTGGAGAGCACGGCTGGATTCGAACCAGCGAACAACAGGGTTGCAGCCTGCCTCCTTAGGCCACTTGGAAACGTGCTCATAGTTGGGAGAACCAGCAGGATTCGAACCTGCACATGCCGGAGCCACAATCCGGTGCTCTTCCGTTAAGCTATGATCCCCATAGTTGGTGATCCCCGCGGGACTTGAACCCGGCATTTCCAGATTGAGAGTCTGGTGTCCTTCCCTTTAGACGAGGGGACCATATTGGTGCGCATTCGTGGATTCGAACCACGGGCCGCCCGCGTATCAGACGGGTACTCTACACCGCTGAGTTAAATGCGCATATGTGTCACAAGAGGGCCGTTTTCGGCTGATCCCTTATGACTATCTGGCACCCCGAGAAAGATTTGAACTCTCATCTTGCGGTTTTGGAGACCGTTGTTCTTGCCGTTGAACTATCGAGGCACATGGAGGAGAGAGTGGGATTCGAACCCACGGAGCATTTCGCCCTTCGGTTTTCGGGACCGACGCCTTTAGCCGGACTCGGCCATCTCCCCAAATTGGCGGTTCGTACGGGAGTTGAACCCGTCACTCCCGGCTGACAACCGGGTATATTTGCCGATATACTAACGAACCAAATTGGTAACCCCTGTAAGACTTGAACTTACACCTCCGGAATCAGAATCCGGCATCCTTCCATTTAGACGAAAGGGCTATATGGTGATCTCCGCGGGACTTGAACCCAGCATTTCGGGAGTGAAGGTCCCGTGTCCTACCCCTTAGACGAGGAGACCATATTTATGAAAGCATTAGCGGGCAGATATCAGGCTCCTCATAGTCTTCGTGATCATCTTCATCTATTCCCTCAAGGACGATAATCTCATCGATAGTCACGCCCAGGATCGCTGCCAGAACGATGAAGTTATCTACGGACGGCAGACTGATCCCATTCTGCCAGTTATAGATCGCCTGCGGACTTGTGAATCCGAACATCACCTGCAGTTCTCTTACGGAGAGTCCCACCTCTTTACGCATTCTTGTGATGTTCTGCCCTGTTTTTTTAAGATCGATTGCCGGCAGCCTTCCGCCGGTCGTCATCAGTTTCATTTTTTCCTCCTATAAAAAATCCGCTTATCCCGTATATGAGATAAGCGGATAACAAGTCGTCATCTAATGATCCGGCATCAACTCTTCTGCCGCACCCTTGTATCTCTTATCTCATATTTGCACACGAAACCATGTTCCATATCGATGATATGGAAATCCTTTTCCGGTCTGATGTTCAGTGAGCATATGAGTCTGTAAGTCATCGTTTCTTTTTCCTTTCCGGCCTTAAAAAGTATGTCGCCTCTTTCCGTGATTCAATATATCACACGTGTCAAGCCCTGTCTATTCAACCTGTAGTTTAATTTTTGATTTTTTTGCCCAATGCGCATATGGACAGCATCGCAGCTGTATCAGAGGTTCCACGTTCCCCTTCCTTCGCGGGCGAAAAAGAGATAGCCGAGCAGCTCCTTCTGATACGGGATGAAGCTTCCATCATCGATCATTTCTTCGATCTCCTCCCGGCTTGCCCACCTTGCGTCAGCAACTTCCTCTGTCTGGAGCTGCAGATCCTCAGGCGACAGATCCATCTCAATTGTATAAAAATCGTCGAAACCGTCCGAAAAGTTGACACTGATAACAGGCCTTCTGTCGCTGAAATCGATGCTGAGTCCGAGCTCCTCAGCTGTCTCGCGCTCAGCTGCCATACGGCTGGTATCTCCCGCGCTTGCTCCTCCGCCTACGCTTATGTCCCAGTAAGAAGGCCAGCGGACTATGTCATCGGCTCTTTTCTGTATAAGCATTTCGCCCTTGCTGTTGAAGATGCAGACATGGACCACCATCCTGTATGTGCCTTCTTCAAGCGGCTCTCCGCGCCTTGCGGTCTTTCCCGTAGGCACGCGGTCAACATCATAAAGATCTATGATTTCAGCCATTGTTTCCCATCCTTGTAGATTATTATCTTTCGTTCTTATCGGTCAGTGTTTTTCGTCATTTTCGATCGGTCCCGCTCATTAAGATCGATCGACAGCTTACTTCAGGAATCTCCTTATGCTTGCTTCATCCGCCCCCGGCAAAATGTCCCTGAGGTGCCCGAACAATATCTCATAAGATTCCTCAGGCGTGCAGTTATAGACGTTTTTTCTGAAGCTTTCGCCCATGAAGTGCTCCGGTGTGGAGTATTCAGCCACGCCCCAGCCGTACTCCCTGCCGTCCTTATCGATCATGTATCTGAAGTCGCTTATTATTACATAGCCCTGGGCCTGCAGCCGGTTGATGATAGTGTCGAAGCCCTTGTTGCCGCCCTTGCGGTAGTTTCCCATCTGCTTCAGGCGCTTTGACAGGACCGGCGCATTGCTGTCGATCAGGTCATACACCAGTTTATCTCCATGATATACAAGACCGTCCTCGAATCGCGCGTCAAAGTCGTAGCCATCGCGGCGGTAGTTCGCAAAATGAAGGAACCACTCCGGGCTTATATATGCCGCCTTCTTCTCAAAGAACTTGCCATAGGCGCAGCCGAGATCGTTAATGACAGGTCCCTTCCACTCCCACGGACCGTCCTCTCCGGTGAACCAGATCCCCGGATCGACATGCTCATCGATCGAGAATCCCCTTATGGAGTTCATGAAGAACGGCAGGATGCCAAGCTCCATCACGGCATTCTCCAGATCATCTATTGTTCGGATATAAAGATCATTTATCGTCATGTCCTTATAATATCACACTAAGCGCTTGTAGATATCAAGCATGCTCTCGATCTGGTATTTCAGGAGCCATGCCGCGTTGTTGTACTCCGGCGTGTCCTTGACCACCTTGAGCAGCTTCGGGAAGTACTTGTCGACTTCTTCAATCTGCTGGAATTTACTTTTACGGCTCAGGCCCCATGACATTGTTGTCATGTTATTGCACTTGTCGATGCATTTTATCAGAGCCGCTTTCGGGTTGGATGCAAGCCCGGCATAATACTTATCAAGCATCTCCGGATCGTGGCTGCCCTTGCTCTTGTCCTTTGTCATAAGCCTTACCAGCTCTCTGGCTTCTTCATTGACCGGCAGGTCATCAAAGGTCACGCCTTCAATATCTTCCACCACATCGTGCAGCAGGATCGCCGCAATGATCTCATCCTCATTGATCCCCATCGAAAGCGCATGGCAGGCCATGTTGAGAGGATGATAGATATATGGTATTTCTGAGTTTTTACGTGTGACCCCCGCATGCTTCGTGACTGCATAATCCAGCGCTTTCAGTGTATTGGTCATATTCAGGTGAGCTGCAGTAGTCTTCACATACGTTTTCATATGCTCCCAGTCGTAGAGGGTTTTATTTGTTTTGAACTCCATCTTTCTGTCGTTCAGGATCGCATCTACAGAGGCGTCAAGCTCCTTAGCCAGATCTATAAGCTTCTTCGTCTCCGGAATGTATTCATCGCGTTCCCAGGATGATACCGCCTGGAAGGACACACCCAGTCTTTCCGCAAGCTTCTCCTGTGTGAGTCTGGAACCATCCTCGAGTATTCTTCCTTCTCTAAGTTTTCTGATATTTTCTCCGATGCTCATATATGTTTCTCCTTTTCAGTGTTGATCGTCAGATGACATGCTCCCTCAACTTATAGCGGATGGGAGAATCATTGCTTTAGTATGTTAAGTATTGCGGAGTCGGCTTCAGATATTGTCGACACGACTTAAGTCATTTCAAACCTGCCCTCAGTCGTAATGTACCCATGAGAAAAACTCATATTCCACCCCATTATCGTCCAGCCACTGCTTTGCGCTCTTCTTGTCGAGATGTATCCCGAACTCTGCCTCTATCATCTGCTCGAGCGAACCACTATTTGACTGAGATAAGATATCGGTCAACTTGTCTGTATTTGCCTTATTGAGCGAATAACACCACTCATAATCGGCTCCATCAAACGCTTCAACCTCATAATCCTCGATCCAGATCGTTACTCCGCCGTCAGATTTCTCCTCCAGCCAGAAAGTTCCCTTGATCATGGCTGCCTCCTTTCCGTTTTCATAAGCACTCTCCTTACATGCTTATTTTAGAAGGTCTTCCACGATTATTCTAGCGAGCTAAAGTTGAACTTGCAATCCAAAATTCAAGTTACACTTGAGCTGCTTTATTATTTTGCACAACTGCAAACAGTATGAATAAGTATCCACTCATAATTTTTTCCTTGTGGTACTGAATTCAACCTTGAAGGAATAAAACTTTTATCCTTTATCCGCTAAATAACCCACTCAAGGAAAGCTTTTACTCTGTGATACGCATCTTGATTTGCTCTACCGGTGCTATTCTGTGCTACGAATGGGAGCGATCTGTCTTTCTTTTCGTATGATGCTGTATCGGCGTTAATTTATACTCAGTCTTGTGAATATCCATGCAAATATCAAAGGTTTCAGGCATTTCTCTGTCACTTTTTCGAGTCTGATTTTTCCTTCCACTATCAAAATCCAGCAAGAGGGAATAAAATCTTTATCTTCCTGACTGTTTTCAGACCACTTAAGGGAAAACCATCTCAAAAAAATCTTACACAAAAAGACGCCTTGCTTAGAAGGCGTCTGAGATTATTAGATATAAGGGACCTTTGTCCGTTCCGCATGCAAATGAAGCGAGTCCGGCTTCATGCGCATGCAATTACTGTTGATTGTTATATGTAGGTTTTGCAGGCTCTATGAGCTGCACACCATAAAGAGTCCTGCACTCCTTAATATTTCAGATATCCTGCGTCTTTCAGGATCGATCTCATGTGATCTGTGTAGGCCATGAGCGCGTCCTGAGCGGGACCTTTCCTGTCTTCTTCCTGCGACTTGACACTGGAGAGCTTGACTATTCCGGCTATTATGTGGCCTCCGGTCGGTATGCTCCTGGCCATTGATTCCATTGCTCCGGCGGATGTCATTGCGACCGACAGGACTACCTTCTGCTCCTTGCTGAGGAATCCCTTGTCCCTTGAATACACTATAACAAGATGCCTCGCGGTCGCGGGCAGCATCACGTACAGCCCCGCGCTCATGTCCGTAGGACTGCCCAGAACGAAGTCGCTGTACTGCTCTTTGTCCCAGTGCTCCTCCATGAACTGGTAAAGCTCTTCCGGGGTAAACGATCTGTTAGTTGGAATCACTTCCCTGCCTATCATATGTGTCACCATCCCTTTCAACTGCAATTTTCTATATTTCCGTGCCTGTCCCTGTCAATTGATATTCCTATATTTCCGTGCCTGTCCCTGTCAATTGATCTTTCTATTTCGCCATCTCTTTCAGTTTATCTCCGGTCAGCCGATAGGTTGTCCATTCATCCATCGGCTCTGCACCGAGAGATTTGTAGAGGTCTATGCTTGGCTGATTCCAGTCAAGGCACCACCATTCCAGGCGGCCGCAGCCGCGCTCCTCCGCTATCTGTGCTAGCTTCTTAAGAAGCCCTTTGCCATACCCTCTACCTCTGTATTCAGGGAGCACAAACAGGTCCTCAAGATAGATCCCGGCACGGCCAAGAAAAGTGGAAAAATTGTGGAAGAACAGAGCAAAGCCGACCTCTTTGCCGTCTTCACAGGCGAAGATCACTTCAGCTTTCTGTTTATCAAATATCCACTCTCGCAGCAGGGATTCTGTCGCGACCACTTCATCGGACATCTTCTCATATGCGGCAAGAGCCTTTATGAGCTCCAGAATCAAAGTGCAGTCATCTTCATTTGCGAATCTGTATGTAAGCATCCCGGTCCCCTTTGTTGTCGTCTTTCCAGTTGACTTATGGCATTGAAGTTTTTACTTTTGCGAATGCTTTACCGGGTGTCTGATCACAGTCTTCAGTTTCTCCGGCGCCACCCTGCGCGCATCCGACAGATATATCTCGTGATGCATTCTTTCATCAGTTATATCGAGCTCATAGCCCTGTTCAGCCATGTACGCATGCATCTTATCAACCGTTGCCGGCTCATCATCGTATGCTCCCAGATGCATGCACTGCACGCAGAGTCCCTCTTCATATGTAAAGAACTCCACCTTCGAAAAGTCTTCTTTCTTCTTTTTCGTTGCTTCTGCCAGGGCCCAGTCGAAGTCTTCTCTGCTGACGAAATCAGGCAGTCTTATGACCGATATCCAGTTGAAGGTTTCCTTATGAGCGTAGTCGACGCCCTCTACGCCATCCTGCCACCAGAAGCCCTCGAGCGGCGGCACCACATAGTCGAAATACCCCTCGATCTGATGGTCGCCTTTTTTGCTCATCTTGATCGTAAATGCTATTCCATACAGCAGACCGATCGCCCTTTTGTAATCGCCGTCCTCCTGATTCGGATCGCCTTTGCCCCTGACAGCTATGTAGTTCATCGGCGGCACCGTAACTATCGCCGGCCTGTCCTTCGGCATGTAGAATTCCTTATACTCTTTTTTATAATCAAAAGCCATTATGTCGTTTTCCCTTTGAGTGTATCCTGAAAAGTGCCTGTTCTATGGCTGCCGTACCATATAAACATCTTGCTTTAAATATATTTTGCCAAACGCCTTGCCCTATGCACCTTTCGCCAGGTGTCTCACTTTATACGGCGGCCGGAGCCCTACCCGCGGATCTCCTCTACCAGCGCCTTATATGCCTGCCCGAACACGATCGTATCCATGCTTATCGCGACTGCGTCAAAGCCTTTTCCGCTGTACATCTTCGCTTCTTCGGCAGTCGTGGTGAAAGTCATGCAGAGCTTGCCGGCCTGCTTACACGCGTCAAGGATCCGGTCCACTGCTTCCCTGAATTCAGGCGCATCAAACTGCCCCGGGATGCCCATGCATATCGAGAGATCAAACGGCCCTATGAATATACCGTCTATCCCTTCTATCCGTACTATCTCCTCAATGCTGTCCAGTGCTTCTTTTGTCTCGCACTGCGGCAGGAGCAGCACCTTGTCATTGCTGTTTTGCATATATTCCGTCAGTGCGCCTGCTGCCCAGGGTTCATTG
>JAFVPI010000034.1 GCA_017505405.1 Mogibacterium sp. | reverse complement strand
CTGCCATATAATCACGCCAATGGCAGCAATCAGCAGGGAAACAAGGCATAGGATAAGTATTCTCGTCTTTTTATTCATCCGAATGACATCCCTCCTCATGACTTCTTTTTCGCTTCTTGTACCGCAGACACAGCAGTGTGATCACAACGCCCAGTGCAAAAGCAATCACCGCCGCAAGGACGTAACCGCCCGCTTCCTGACTAAGCAAGAACGACCCGTACATTGAACCGTTGTATCTGATGGACGCCTTTCTCGGAAGCAACGCAATCACAAGTACAAGCATAGCGAATAACGCCCCTGCAACTCCGGAAAGAATCCGGCAAGCCCGATGGTTCCTTCGGAGGACAATGACCTCGCTTCGGCGCATGATCGCATGTCGCTGTCCCTGTATATTCAATGCACAACAGCAGTAATTTCACAGCATCTATAAATAAAGCCGCAAAGATACGCGGCAGATGACCTGTCACATACTTCACGGCTGAAAATATCTGCCTTGCTGGAGATATTTTAGCATGATAAAGCGGAAAAAGATACCGGACTTGCAGAATAATAACCAGTTTGCACAGTCTGTTTACCGGAGAATACCGGCGGAACCAAAGTAAGACAGCCCGCCTCGGAGTTCATCGGAATGTAATATTCCGGGAATAGCCTATGCATGCCTTTTTCAGGCATATAGATTCTCAGCCAATTCGTCTCTCAGTCTCAGATAGCCCTGTCTTAGGTAGTCCCCCATATCACCAGCCTCGGGTCACTTATGCCTGGTGCCTCTGAGACCTCTTCGAGCGTACTGGCTTCCGAGACAGCATTGATTATTTTGTTTAGCCCTTCAGAAACGCTCCCTTCCGGTATAACAGTCCTTAGTATTGCTGACCATTTCATATTCTTTTTTTGATCACGTCTTTATTCTCTGCATATATATTCATACTTATTGTCAATAAATCTGATGCATAAAAAATAACCGTGAACGAGATTCCAACGTTTCACGGCTATGAAACCTGCAATACTTTATTTTCAAATGACAGTCATTTGTGACTTCTCAATTATTCTGCTGCACCGCTCTTCTAAGCTATTATTTCTTTCAATATTATCAATGATTACTTTGAAGCTGTGATTTAATATTTAAACCGGAAGCACAGATATCATGTGCCGACAGCAATTCGCAGTTCGTACCTTATTATGTAAGCAAGTAGTCTTTGATCGTTTCTGCTATTGCCGTTTCTGCTGCTGATCCTGCCCTGCTGTCTGATATGCAAGATCCAGCAGATCAAGATTCCTTATCACCATTCCAAGCGCTGCATCTATATTAACGCAGAATACATTTGCTACCATAAGCATGCCTACCGCATCAAGCGGCAATCCGAGCTGATTTAGCAGGATCGTAAATGTTGCCATAATACCTCCAGGCACCTTTGGAGAAGCTATGCTCAGCTGAACTACCAGAATGTATACAATCAGCAGCTGGAACGGTGAGATCGCTGTCCCGCTGAATTCCGAGCTGTAAAATGCTGCAACTACCAGCGGGAACACCGTAGATGGTGAGAACATCGCATGTGAAATAGGAATATAGAAATCACATAGCTTTTTAACACAGTTTTATTTTACAGCTTGATTTGCATTAAAAAACTGAAGTGACCATTGGCGGCACTTCAGTTTTAATTTGGCTTTTATTCCCCTACCAGGCTGTAGCTATATCTATCTGTGTAGGATTTCTTTTAGCGAATGTTCCGGTATCGCATACCATGCCCATTCCGAGCGAAGTCTGTACAAGCGATCCTCTAGGCCTTATGTTCAGATTGGCCGCTATCATTACATAGTTGCCGAACATCTTCACGCCGTCATCTCTGACCCAGTATTCGTAGTCGTAACCCATACGCCTCATTATGCTGACTACTCCGCTCATATTCAGATTGTAATAAGTCTCCTTGCCTGATGGCCCCTGGATCGTTCCCCTTCCTCTCGATAGTCTTGGCCCGGTCCATATATGCTCCTTGAAAAAAGCGATAGCATTTTCAGCAAAACCGGCAGCATCTTCAGTGAAAAATTCAGTAGTATTCTCAATAAATGCGGATGTGAGCGACTTTAAAGACGCAAACCTTAACAGCTCTGCCTTTATATCAGCTTTATGATCATTGATGATAAACGCGGCCAGATTTGCGTTGATCAGCATCATCAAAACCAGAAGATAGCTGACGATTATATTATATGTTTTGGCTTTAAGCTTTTTCAGTTTCATCGGTTCAACAGTTTATGTACTTTGTCGAGCAAGGCTCCGACATAATAAACGCCTACGAGCATGGCTACAGCTATCTGAACTGTAAGACTCAGTACCGGGGTATTCGTGTCGAGATTCATTGTCAGCATCCCTATCGCCCATCCGGTCAGCCAGGAAGGCATATGGATGATATTTTCGAATCTGGCGGAAATTACTACCAGAATAAACCCGAATACGGCAAGCGTCAGAAACAGCGTAATATCAGGATTTATAGGCGTATGAGCCATGATCTCAAATGCGATCAGTGCCCATATGTTACCGGCAAGATATCCGAGCGCTATTTTATGAGCATCTTTAAACTTGTTTCCGTTTGTGCCGTAAATGCCTGCACATATGAGTGCTATCGGCCCTACCGTATTGCCGAGATATGGACTGAGAACGGCCCATGCAGGCGGCATGATCGCTATTAAAAGTGCTAAAGTAAGTATTTCTTTCTTTTTCATAAATACATGATCAGATGATGCGGATAACAGAAATTAAATATACCATATAATATTATCGTATACTTGTCTGCAATCCGCATATTTATTATACAACACTTGTCAAACTCACCGAAAAACATCAAAATACACAGCCTGCCGGTTAAAACAGGCTGTGTATCCCCTGTTTTCTGCTTACTCAGTTTTAGTCTTCGTAAGTTTTGCGAAGGATATAGAATCCGTCGCTGTTAGCATCGACTATGATATAGCCTCTGTCGTCAACTACGACATCTTCTGTCATAGCCATCATCGGTCCCGGGAACGGGAAGAATTTCTTCGTAGGGTTCGGAGGTATGAAGTATGCCTTCTCCTTGATATAGAAAGGATCGGATACATCATATACTCTGAGTCCTGCTGCGAAGTAGCAGTCGTATACAACGTCTGTTCTCTGCTCGAGCCACGGCTTGTTATCCATTGGCTCATGCAGGTTGTGAGGTCCGAAAGGTCCTCCCTTTGAACCTTCTGCCAGGCAGTACACGTTGAAATTCGGTGCCGGGAAATCTTCAGGAACTTCCGGATACGGGAATTCAGCGATAAGAACAGGATTTGCAGGGTCACTGACATCTACCATGTGGATGTTGTTCATTGACTGTGCCTGTGTTACCATGCCGTCCTTAATGAAGCCGAATCTCTCGCCCTCGTTCATTACGACACAGAGGTCTCTTCCCTTCAAAGGAAGTGCTGTATGTGTTCTTGCTCCCGCGAGTCTGCTCGAGAACGCAGGCATAAATTTCAGCTGTCCGAGCGCCTTAGGTCTTGTCATATCCGAAACATCGAGTATGTACAGACCGTCTCCGCCATAGCCGAGGTAAGCCTTGTCGCCGATTACGAACGGAGGTCCGTGCATCCAGCCTTTATCCATGAAGTCAGGATTATGAGGAGCAGAGTGGTCTACTTCCCTGCCCGGTACTCCGTAGATATACTGATGAGGTGCCCACCAGCGTCCTACTTCGGTAATGTTTGCAGGATCCGAGATATCTACTATTCTGTAGATCATGCCTTCGTGTTCATCAGCTTCTGCCGACAGATGAACATAAGGTCCGCCGTTGTACATGAATCTGTGAACGCCCATCGAATAAGGAACTCCGCAGTCCCAGTATCCCAGATATTCAGGGTTTTCAGGATCTTTTTTGAGATCATAAACCATTATGCCCTGAAGGCTCTTCATCTTTGCGCGGTCTCCTACGAGCACTCCCGGGCCGCTGCCTGATGTAAGAGCGAATATAAGCTTGTCTTCGGCGATCTGCACCTTAGGGATTGAAGTTGTCGGATACTCGTCTATATCGAATGGACGCCACTTCTTTATGAACACAGGGTTCGCAGGATCAGTGACATCGCTTATCATTATTCCGACTCCCTCAGGACCTGCAGCGAACGCGGCTCCGTAAAGCAGATATCTGCCTGCTTCGGTTTTGTAAAGAGCCATCTGGAACATACCCGCCTTGCCGTCAAGGTCGCAGAATCCAAGCACTTCCAGGTTCTTTATGTAGCCGTCATTCCCCTCGCCTTTTGAGTAGAAATATTTGCCTTTTGACATGAGTTTTCTCCTTTTACAGATAAAGTTACCTCATTGTGATATAACCGCGGTACTGGGTCAGATTATCGCTTCTAGCGTAGTCTGACAGGAAGATGCCGCTGATGCCGTAAGACTTCTTGAGATACGGGAAGTCTTCTGTCTCAGCCCATGCAGGCTTAGCGCACTTCTCAGCTGCTGCGGCTGCAGCGTCGCACCATGCCGACTGACACTCGAACCACATCTCCACGATACGGTCGAAGTCGCAGTTGTTGACTTCTTTCTTGATCTTGCTGGATACGCAGCGTGTGCATCCTTCATGTGAAGTCCATGCAGGGATGAACTCTTCTTTGAGCCACTTATCGCCTTCTTCTGCACTTACGCCTTCCGGATACTTTACCATGAACATCCATCTGTAGTTAGGGCCATCCTCAACTGTGCGTCCTTCGCCCTTGAAGTCCTCTTCCCACCATACAGGTACGAAAGCAAAGATGAAAGGAACTGTTCCTGCAGCTTCGTCGCCCTTTGTTGCGCGGGCGTCATCTCCCTCAAGATTTACTTCCTGGGACTTGTCGATGCCGTGGGAATGTCCCTGGTCAGGAATATTGTTCTGCCATACGAGTACGTCTGTCGGGAAGAACTCTGTAAGAACTTTGTGGTGATCCTTGGCAAAACCGAGGTCATTTGGATTTGCGAGCCAGTAGTGCTCTGTCATCTGCATTCTTACTGTTCCGAATCTTGCTCCGCCCGGAGGTGTCGGAAGTGCAGGATAGAAAGCATACTTGCTTACATAAGGTCCGAACTGCGAGATGCTGTCTGGCACATGATATCTGTACAGCCAGTTCTCGAGTTTGATCCTGTAATCCTCATGAGCGAGGTCTACCAGGATGATACTTCTTACCGGATAAAATTCAGGTCTGTTCATTTTGTTCTCCTTTCAATTGAAAGCCCTATATTCAACAGGCAGGGTAACTTATAAGTTCCCCTGCCCATTAAAGATTCTTTATTCGATATTATTTCGAAGGGGATGGTGTAGGAGCAATAACGTTTGTATAGTGCTCTTTGCGTGCCTTGAACTCAGGATCCTTGAAGAGGTTCATGAGTCTGCCCTCGTTCTCAAAGATGTCCTTTCCGTGAGCTGCCTTGCCTGAAAGCAGATCGTGGCAGTGTTCAATAGTTCCGTTTTCACCAAGTTCAGGATCGTTTACCAGCTTCACGCCGTTGTCTGTCAGTTCAAGGTGGCCTTCAAGACCGCAGAGCTCACATACAGCATGGTTTGTGCCCGGGAAAATGTAGAAATTGTTGCCGTGGCAATGCGGGCATCCGCCTTCCTCGCCCTTCCAGAGATCCAGATTCTCGGAACCCGGAATCATGACATTGTTGTCGATGATGTACTGAGCAGCTTCAACAAGGTTTCTGCCGATTTCCTTCATGCGCTCGACCTTATCGTCCTGCATGATAACATCCTTGCTCCATGAGAAGTAATCGTTGTTGATCACCTTCCAGCCCGGGGACAGGGACAGCATTGCATGGTCTGTCTCTACGCGGCATGCCCAGTCAGAACCGCCGATACCAACATATGAAGTAGCCTTCTGTCTGAAGTAACGAGGATTCAGGCCTTCTTTGCCCTGTTCTTTAAGTTTGCCGTCGAGCATCATGAGCATACCTGTATCGTGTCCAGGTCCCATTCTGTCGCAAATAATATGGAAGAGTCCGGATCCGCCGGATTCATAGATAGGATCTACTACGAGTAAGCCGTCAGCTTCTACGATCTTCTCATAAAGAGCCTTGTAATCGTCCTTTCTTGTGCAGATCATGCCCTTGCCCATTACGAGGCCTCTTGAGCATGCTACGCAGCCTGTGCATGTCTGGATATCCCAGTCAAAAAGATGGATGAACTCGATCTCTGCACCGAGCTTCTGGCACTCTTCGAGAGCTACTCTGCACATGGTGTCATTGTTACCGTTTTTTGTTCCCAGTGAAATTCCCAGAATCTTCATATTGTTTTCCCTCCTGCAATATGTGTTCTACAAAGTGTTTTATTGGAAGTTTGTATAAACTTACTGTGCCTGATTCGATTATAGCAACGTGTAACCGCTGTTATTTAAAGAATTGGTGATTTTTATTACTTGTGATCAGGTGCTCCAGGCATCTGTGGCGCTGGCTCATTGCAGATCGCTCTGCTCCACTTATCTGCAAAATTGTTCCAGAAGAAAGCAATGATCAGTGTAGGTATATAGCATGGGATGAATCCCTTAAGGCAGGATGCGATGTATGGTCCGAATGCGAATGCTCCGCCGGCAGCCATTCCTACTGCTGTCATAATGAGATCGAGTATTACACAGAATACAGCAGCAACAACAACGTTCAGAAGGATACCGAACTTGAGTGTTCCCGGCTGTGAATGCTTTGCTGCGAATGCAAATCCCCATCTTTCAGCGTGGATAAAGTTTACAAAGAATGTTACTACATATGCGAGGATCGCCATTCTGATGTAGTTAGGCCCGTTAAGGCTTCCCGGCGCGTCAAGGTTCGAGAGTGCGAGAGCTACGAGAGTGATAACGAGGCTCAGTGGCAGGTCCATAATAAGTGCATAGACTGCTGTTAATTTAGCGCTTTTCTGCAT
>JAFVPI010000033.1 GCA_017505405.1 Mogibacterium sp. | reverse complement strand
TCCGGGCCTCACGCTCGCACTCGCGCTTAAGAGACTCGAGGAGGAGGACTGATATGCTTCTTGCGATAGACGTCGGCAATACCAATATCGTAGTCGGAGTATTTGAGGGCGACAAACTGGTTGAAAGCTGGAGACTTGCTACGGATAACAAACGCTCCGCAGACGAGTACGGCACTATACTGGGCTCTATGTTCAGACGCTTCGAGATCGTGGAAAAGGACATCGATGACATTATCATCGCTTCTGTCGTACCGTCCCTGCTGTTCACGCTTGAGCACATGTGCCTGAAGTTTTATGATAAGAATCCTATAGTCGTAGAGCAGGGCATAAAGACGGGGATCAAGATCAAATACGAGAACCCTCGCGCTCTCGGTGCCGACCGTCTGGTCAATTCAGTCGCTGCCCATGAGAGATACGGCGGCAACCTCATAGTTATAGACTTTGGTACCGCAACCACATTCGACTGCGTCTCAGCAGACGGGACATTCCTCGGCGGAGCGATCGCTCCGGGAATGAAGACCCAGGCCGCGGCGCTCTTTGAGCATACAGCCAAGCTGCCTAATGTAGACCTTGAGATCCCGGGCAGGTTCATTGCCCGCAATACATCTGAGGGCATGCAGTCCGGACTCATTTACGGGCACATGGGATTCACCGAACACATGATAAAAGGAATGAAGCAGGAGATGGCTAAGGAGCTGAGCTGCGATCCTGACTCCATCAAAGTCATAGCTACCGGCGGTATGGCAACTATGGTAGAGAGCGGTGTCGACTGCATAGATGTAATAGACAGAAGACTCACGCTCGACGGACTGCAGATGCTGTACGCGAAAAACAAGGGACTCAACAAGAAGCGTGTTCTTCAGGACTAGGTTTCAGGCCAAAGCGCAGCATTAATAAAACGGATGAAGATAGGAAATATAGTATTAAAATCTCCTTTTCTGTTAGCTCCGATGGCGGGCTTTACTGATGCGGTCATGCGCACGCTTTGCGAAGAACAGGGTGCCGCTCTTACATATACTGAGATGGTGAGCGCCAAGGGCCTTTATTACGGCGGAAACAAGACCTGCGATCTCACATA
Organism: Mogibacterium sp.; assembly: GCA_017505405.1. Classification (GTDB taxonomy): domain Bacteria; phylum Bacillota; class Clostridia; order Peptostreptococcales; family Anaerovoracaceae; genus Crickella. The sequence goes on along the minus strand of JAFVPI010000033.1, from coordinate 12,934 downwards.
TATACCGGAAGGTGCAGGTCCTACAGCGATACAGATTTTCGGAAGCGAACCTGACGTCATGGCATATGCTGCCCGTGAGCTCGACAGCCTGAAAAACGAAGTACTGGACATAAACATGGGATGCCCTGTGCCGAAAGTCGTACGGAACGGGGACGGATCCGCCCTGATGCGCGATCCTGAACTCGTATGCGATATAGTAAAGGCTGTCACAGCAGCTACCGCAAAACCCGTAACTGTCAAGATGCGTAAGGGTTTCGACAGACCGAATGCAGTAGAGGTGGCCCTTGCTGCCCAGGAGGGCGGCGCCGCGGCTGTCTGTGTGCATGGAAGGACCCGCTCACAGTACTACAGCGGAGAGACTGACCGAAGCATCATAAAGGATGTGAAAGATGCACTGAGCATTCCGGTCATAGCCAGCGGAGACGTCACGGATGCTGCGTCGGGAATGAGCATGCTGGCCGAGACCGGCTGTGACATGGTCATGATAGGGCGCGGAGCTCTTGGAAATCCGTGGATATTCAGGGAGCTCGACGCTGCGTACAAGGGACTCGATATCCCATCCCGTCCGACAGACGAAGAGAGAATAGCCATGATGCTGAGGCATCTCGAAATGCTGTGCGGACTCAAGGGAGAATCGACGGGTGTCAGGGAATTCAGAAAATATATAGTCAGATATACAAAGGGCATGCGCGGAGCTGCTGCGATGAGACGCAGGGCAAATGACGCAGTAAGCCTTGAAGAGATGAAGGAAGTCATACAGATTGGCTGATAAAAACAACGCAAAACTATCAATAAGAAAACTGCTGCTCCCGGCCATACTGGTCCTGGCGGTTTTTGTTTTGTCCGGATGTTCGACCTGGAGCAGTTTCAGGGAGACGTTCATTACAGTACCCCAGAATGATACGGATCCGTCCATAACCATAGGCGTCATAGAGCCTCAGACGGGCAGATACGCAGAGAAGGGAAAGGATGAGATCAAGGGAATCGAACTCGCCAACAGCATTTACAACAATGTTGACGGCTACAAGGTGAAGCTTGTAAAAGTCGACACTCAGTCGACTGTGGCAGGCACGGAGACCGCTATCAAAGCTCTCACGGAGATGAAACCGGTGGCTGTCATTGGCCCTGCCGGCGAGGCATCAGCACTTACAATAGGCGAGTATGTGGATGAAGCGAAGATCCCTGCTATAACGCCTGCAGCCACCAATCCTCTGATCACACAGAACAGCACATACTGCTTCAGAGCCTGTGTTACGGAATCGCAGATGGGTGAAGGCCTTGCGGAGTACGCCGCCAAGGAGCTCGGTTCAGACCGGATAGCAGTAGTAAGTCTTAAAAATGACAGCAGTGCATCGGCTCTGCTCGAAGGATTCGACAGCAGGATCAAAAAAATAGCCGAAAAGCGCAGCAGAGCTGTTGCCATGACAGAGGAGATAAGTCCTGCAGAAGAAGACATGAAGAGGGTCCTCAACGGGCTCCTCAGAAAAGATGTCGATGTCTGCTTCGTTTCAATGGGAGCTGAAGAGATGGATATCTTTTTCACCATGGCTGAAGAAATGGGTCTTGAGAATGTGACATTCCTCGGCACCAGAAGCTGGGGCGACCCTTTATTCATCTCGATGATGGAAAAGCACAGGGACATAAAAGTGGTGTTCCCGTATGAATCCGTACTGACAAAAAACGATGATACCTCCGACACATATACTGAGGAGGCTCAAAGGTTCCAGATCGAATATGCCAACAGATACGGCGCTGACGACATGCCGACTGATAACGCTGCGCTTGCTTACGACTCATATCTGCTCCTGATAAATGCATTCCATAATGCGAAATCGACGGAGGGAGAAGACATCCGCAAAGCGCTTATGGATTTTGACGGACTGAAATGCGCTACAGGGCTGTTCACTTTTGATGACAACGGAAACGTAGTCAGATCTGTAACGCTCTCAACAATAAAAGACGGCAAACCGGTCACGGAATATGTAACAAAAACAGAAGCGGAAGCAAAGGAACTCGAAGATCTCGAGAACGTTGTTTCAGAAGATTCCGCAAGCTGATAAGGAGAATATCATGGGATATCTTGAAAGAATCGACGCCTATAAAGAGGATATGCTGAAGTCTCTCGCAGAGTCGGTCTCAAAGCCGAGTGTAAAAGCAGACCCTGTAAAAACGAAGGACGGAGAGCTGCTGCCTTTCGGGCAGGGAGTGCATGAAGCCCTTCTGAGCATGCTCGAAAAAGGAAAAGAGCTTGGCTTCGATGTGTACAATGATGATAACTACGCCGGTCATATCGAATGGAAGTCAGACAACGGCGGCGATGAGTATTTTGGAATAGTAGGTCATCTTGATGTTGTGCCGGTCGACAGCGGATGGGCAACTGATCCGTTTGAAATGACCGACAAGGGCGACGGCTTTGTTTACGGAAGAGGAACTTCGGACGATAAAGGTCCGGTAGTCGCCTGCCTGTACGCGCTCAAGGCTTTGAAAGATGAAGGCCTTAAGCCGAAAATGAATATCAGGCTGGTTCTGGGTCTCGATGAGGAGACAGGCCATATCAGCGCGGAGCATTATACTGAACACTGCGGACATCCGGTGCTTGGATTCACACCTGACGCCGACTTCCCTCTGGTAAACGGAGAGATGGGCATACTGGTGTTTGAGCTTGCAAGAAAGTTCTCTTCAAAACCGGGTAAGGATGACCTCAGACTCACAAAGCTTGAGGGCGGCACAGCTCACAATGCTGTTCCTGCATACGCCAAGGCGGTCATAGCAGGGAATAAGGATCAGTATGATCTCATAGCTGACAGGGCAAAACTCTTCTGCGAGGAGACCGGTCACAGACTCAAGGTAAAGAAGCAGGGATCGTCGCTTGTGGCTGAGGCCTTCGGTATTGCAGCACACGGAGCTCATCCTGATCTCGGACTGAATGCAGTGAGCATACTCATGGACTTCCTTGGCAGGATCAACTTCTCGAATGAGGAGCTCAATGAGTTCATTGCTTTTTACAATGAAAACATAGGATTCGATCTTCACGGCGAGCGCATAGGATGCTTTTTTGAAGACGGACCTTCCGGCCCATTGATTTTTAACGTCGGAGTCGCTAATATTAACGAAGACATAGCATCAGTCGCAATCAACATCAGATATCCTGTCAGCTGCACTGACAGTCAGGTGCTCGGGGGCATAGAATCTGTTCTTGAAGGAAGCCCCGTAGGGATAGTTACCAGAATGGTGCAGGAGCCTTTATACAAAGATCTTGACGATCCTATGGTAGTGGAATACATGAAGGCTTATATAGATGAGACAGGCGACGCAGATGCTCAGCCTATGACCATCGGAGGCGGTACTTACGCCAAGATGTTCAACAACATACTTGCTTTCGGGGCTGCGTTCCCTGAAGACGAAAACACGATGCACCAGGCGGACGAAAAGTTCAGCATAGATTCATTCATGAAAATGGCGCGGGTCTATGCAAGAGCCATAGAGTCCATCTGCTGCGAATAAAACGCCGCTAAGCGGCAAAAAACAACTAAATCTGTTTCAGGGCGTGGTGAAAGTCCACACCGGCGGTGATCACAGGAGGCATCCTGCGTAAGTCCGCGAGCATTAGGCAGAACCGGTGAGATCCCGGTACCGACGGTATAGTCCGGATGAAAGAAACAACATTGCAACATTATTTGTGATGAATGGCCTTGACCTTATCAAGGCCATTATTAATGCCTGACAGATTCCATCCGTTCATAATAAGAAAAGGAGGAATGTGTTATGAACCAAAACAACATGTCAACAGCCAAACTGGCAAAACTCGCTATGATGACAGCAGTATCGCTCGTGCTGCTTTTCCTTGTCAGGATCCCATGGCCGCCTGCTCCGTTCCTGGTCTATGACCCTGCAGACGTGCCTATCTACATCACTGCATTTGCCTTCGGGCCTGCAGAGGGACTCATAGTCACGCTGGTCGTATGCCTGCTTCAGGCGTTCGGGCTCGGCGGAGACGGCTTCTACGGATTCATCATGCACTTTGTCGCTACCGGAATAGTGGCTGTTGTCATCGGTATGATGTACAGAAAAGAAAAGACAAAGAAGACCGCTGTCAGGGCGCTTGTGGTTGGCGTGATCCTGGCTGTGGCAGTCATGTGCGTCATGAACCTTATCGTGACACCTGTATACATGGGAGCTCCGAGATCGGCAGTAGTGGCGATGCTCCCGACTGTAATAATACCGTTCAATCTGGTAAAAGCAGGAGCAAATGCGCTTCTGACATTCATACTCTATAAGAGGATCTCCGGTCTGCTTCACGGGACCGGGCGTACCGTAAAGAATGAAAGCAATTGATCAGGACCTTTTATTACTGAAGAATGAAGACGACACCCGTGCTCTGGGGCTCCGCATTGCCGAAGCCCTGGAACCGGGTGATGTTGTTGCGCTTATCGGAGACCTGGGCACGGGAAAGACAGCGCTTACCAAATACATCGCCGAAGGGCTCGGCATTACGGAAGAGATAAACAGCCCTACGTTTACTATCGTAAAGGAATACAGGAGCGGGCGCCTGCCACTGTATCATTTCGATGTGTACAGACTCGGGAGCGGTGATGAACTTCTTGATATAGGAGCAGAAGAAATGCTCGACGGAGACGGCGTCTGTGTGATAGAGTGGGCTGACATCGTTGCCGACGTGCTGCCCGACGATGCCCTGGCGATACGCCTTGAGTATGCAGCAAACGAAGGGGAACGCACTGCCGAATTTCTGTAAAGACATGAAGATATTAGCAATAGAGACTACAGGTAAATACGGATCTGCGTCGGTCATAGATGAGACCGGCAGGATTTTCAGTGCAGCCTCATCCGAAGAGATGAACCATCTCAGGGGTATGATAACGCTGATCGATGAAGCGCTGCGTGAGGCAGGCATCACAAAGGATGAGCTTACCCATGCTGCAGCTTCAGTAGGACCGGGATCTTTCACAGGCATAAGGATAGGCGTAACGACTGTGCGCATAATGTCGCAGATGCTGGATATACCGTGCATCGCTGTTTCAACGCTCGGAGCCATGGCCGAAAGAGCGCTCGGCAGGGCGATATCATCCGGGGCGCTTTACGTGGTGCCTGTGATAAATGCCCGAAGGCATCAGACATATGCAGGCGTTTACGAGGCTGTTTTCACTGCTGACGGCAGCCGGCAGTCAGCCATCCCGGTAATGGAAGAAAAGCAGTACATGATAGAGGAACTGCTCGAAGAGCTGAAGCAGAAAATGGCTGAGCACAGCGGGGCTGCAGCGTTCTTTACAGGTGACGGCATCGATGCTTACGGTGATATCATCAAAGACATCATGCCTGAGGAATCATATGTATTTGCAGAAGAAGACCTGAGATACCAGCACGCGGAGTCCGTGGCCCGCATAGCGCTCAGAAAGGCCGCAGCAGGCAACATACTCACATACAGTGAGCTGATGCCGGAGTACATGCGTCTCGCGGAGGCGGAGCAGCGCCTCAGGGCGGGGACTCTCAGTGACAGGATACGTAAACCGGTACAGATATGAGTGAAGAGATCAGGATAAGGCAGGCAAAGCTTTACGATGTGCCTGCGATGGCGAGAATAGAGAGGGACTCCTTCGGTGCTCCATGGAGCGCTGAAGAGATAACTAAAGACGTAACTGCCGGCGGCAATGTTTATGTTGCCGTTGCGGAATACGGTGAGGAAAAAGCGGGCTACGGCGAGATAAGAAATGTCGCCGGAGAAGCCCAGATCTACAATATAGCGATAGCCCCTGAATTCAGAAGGGCAGGGATCGGAGAAGCTCTGCTTCGCCACATGATCGCCAGGGCGGAAGATGACGGATGCACGCTGGTGACACTGGAGGTCAGAGGTGGCAATGAAGCTGCGATGGCGCTTTATAAAAAACTTGGCTTCCGCGAAGTCGGGCGCCGCAAAGGATACTATGCTAAGGGAGGCGAGGACGCTGTTCTTATGGACCTTGACCTCCGTAAAGTCGAAGTTGACGTAGAAATATTATAGGTACTATGAAAGACGGGAGATTCCTTACACTCGGAATAGAGACAAGCTGTGATGAGACTGCAGCCTCGGTGGTAGCCGACGGCCGTTTTGCCATGAGCAATGTAATAAGCTCCCAGATCGACATACATACGGCATACGGCGGTGTAGTGCCTGAAATAGCTTCCAGGAAGCACCTGGAGCGCATCAATGATGTCATAGGAAAGGCACTTGACGATGCCGGCGTAAGCGCCGGGGAAATCGACCTTATAGGCGTGACATATGGCCCCGGCCTGGTAGGCGCTCTGCTGATAGGCGTTGCAGCCGCAAAGGCCATGGCTTACGCATGCGATATACCTCTCGTCGGGGTAAATCACATGCATGGGCATATAGCTGCCAATTATCTCGAGCATCAGGAACTTGAGCCTCCGTTCATGGCTCTGATAGTTTCGGGAGGGCACACCGAGATAGTGAACGTTCCTGAATACAACAAGTGCGAGAAGCTCGGCGGAACGCGTGATGATGCCGCCGGCGAGGCATTTGACAAGGTGGCAAGGGTCATAGGCCTGGGCTATCCGGGAGGCCCTAAAATAGACAGAGCTGCAAAAGAAGGAGACAGGGAGAGCATTGCTTTCAAACGCGTTTATCTTGAGCAGGGAAGTCTGGATTTCAGTTTTTCGGGACTCAAGACGCAGGCTCTCAATTACCTCAATCAGGAGAGACAGGCCGGCCGTGAGATCAATGTGAACAACGTTGCTGCGAGCTTCCAGGAAGCCGTGGTCGAAGTCATTGCCGACAAGGCCGTAATGGCAACCGAAAAGTATGGTCAGAAGAGGATAGTCATGGCGGGCGGGGTTGCGTCCAACTCAAGGCTCAGAGCACTGATGGAAGAAAAAGCCGGAAGAAAGGGCATAGATGTGCTCAAGCCGAGCCCGGTGCTGTGTACCGACAACGGAGCCATGATAGCTTCTGCTGCTTATTATGCGTACAGATCCGGTGCAAAGCCGGACCTCGAGCTTGACGCGGTTCCCGGACTGGAGTTTTAGGTTATGCTGATAATCACGGGTAAAGACATAAGCAAAGCATACGGGACAGACATCATTTTTGAAGATGTCTGTTTTGGTGTGGAAAAGGGTGACCGTGTGGGCATAGTCGGAGCAAACGGCACAGGCAAGAGTACTCTTCTCGGCATCATCGCCGGAGACATAGAGGCGACATCCGGAAATCTTTACATAAGGAACGACTTTAACATAGGATATCTCCGCCAGCAGAATCATTTCGGCGGGAGCGGAACAGTAAGGTCGCAGGCGGAGAAGAGTTTCACACACCTTTTCGAGATGGAGAAGAAACTCGAAAAACTCCAGCTGGCGATCATCGATCATGAAAGCGGGACTTTCGAAAAAGACCTCGAAGAATACACCCTTCTGATCGAAGAGTACGAACGCAAGGGCGGGTATACATATAAAAGCGAGCTCGGAGCGATGCTCACTCATATGGGCTTCGATGAAGAGGCTCAGAATAAAGAAATCAGCAAGCTCTCCGGAGGGGAGAGGACCAGGCTGGCTCTCAGCTGTCTGCTCCTGAGCAAGCCTGATGTGCTCATGCTCGACGAACCTACGAACCATCTGGATCTGCACATGCTTGAATGGCTCGAGGCATATCTCGACAATTACAAGGGAACCATCATGGTCGTATCCCATGACAGGTATTTCCTGGACAGGATAACAAATAAGATCTTCGATCTTGGAGGCGGGACCCTTGAAGCTTATACTGGCAATTATTCCGCTTTCCTCGTTAAACGGGCAGAGCATCTTGAGGCGATGCGCCGCGAATACGAGAAGCAGCAGGCCGAGATCGCAAGGCAGGAGGAGATGATACGCCGCTTTAAGCAGCATGGGACAGAGCATCTGGCAAAGCGCGCCGCTTCTCGCGAGAAACGGCTTGCAATGATGGAGATCAAGGAAAAGCCTAAGCTGAAACAATACAAAATGAAGCTCAGCTTTGAGGCGGATTTCAAGAGCGGCGGAGAAGTGCTCGAGGCGGAGGATCTCACAAAGAGCTTCGGCTCCAGAAAGCTTTTCGACCATGCCAGCCTCCTGATACGCAACGGCGAGAGAGTATGCATAATAGGAGACAACGGAATCGGAAAAACGACGCTGCTCAAGATACTCATGGGTCTTGAAAGGCCTGACAGTGGCTATCTGAGGATAGGCTATAATGTAAACTTCGGATACTACGATCAGGGACAGCTCCTGCTTGACGAAAACGAGACGGTGCTGGGAGAGATGAAGAATGCATACCATCTTTATACTGACACTGAAATGAGATCGCTGCTCGGACGTTTCCTCTTCACGGGCGACGATGTGTTCAAGCAGGTCAGGGACCTTTCGGGCGGAGAGAAGGCCAAGCTTTCGCTGCTCAAACTGATGCTTTCAGGTGCCAACACACTGGTGCTCGACGAGCCGACCAACCATCTTGATATCGAGTCAAAGGAGATCGTAGAAGAGGCTTTGATGGAATTTGAGGGAACTCTCATTATAGTCTCGCACGACAGATATCTGCTGAACACGATCCCGGACAGGATCCTTGAGCTGACTGAACACGGTCTTGTTGAGTACAAAGGCAAGTTCGATTATTATCTGGAAAAATCAGGGCACTCATCCGGCCGTCAGGCATCTGAGGAGGGGAGTCCCGCTTCAGTCAGGGACAGGGACGAACTTGAGCTGACCAGAAAGCTGGTGAAGGATTCAGAAGCAGAGCGAAAGGCAAAGAAGCAGAACGAAGCGGAAGAGCGCAGGAGACAGAGAAGGGCAGAAAGCGTTGAAAACAGGATACATGAGATAGAGACAGAGCTGGCAGACATCCAGGATGAAATGTCCCTGCCTGAGAACGCATCCGATCCCGGATGGATGCATGAGAAGGCATCAAGAATGGCTGCTCTTGAAGAGGAAGTCACCGGTCTCTATGACGAATGGATGGAGCTGCAGTAAGAATCTTTGTGAAAAAGTTAAACAATTTTGTTAAAAATTCTACGAAAATCGTTGAAATAGTAAACTTTTGTAGTCTATAATCAAGTTAGGTTTATTGGGAAACAAAGCACTATAAAGGAGAAAAAACCATGACTTTTGAAAAAATACAGTCACTTATCGTAGAACAGCTCGACGTTGATCCTTCACAGGTCACAATGGACACAGACTTCATGAAAGATCTCGAAGCTGACTCGCTTGATGCGGTTGAGATCATTCTCGGTGTTGAGGAAGAATACGGGATCGAGATCCCTGATGATATTGCCGAGAATTTCACAAAGGTCGGCGATATCGTTAAATATGTAGACGAGAACAAATAAAAAAAGAGGTATGCAATGGGCAAGATGAAAGTATCCAATGCGATCATCCGCCGGCTCCCTCGCTACAGAAGGTATCTCGGATATCTTCAGACAAAAGGCATCAAAAAGATATCCTCAAATGAACTCAGTGAAATGATAGGCTACACAGCCTCTCAGATAAGGCAGGACCTTAATACTTTCGGTGAGTTCGGTCAGCAGGGATATGGCTATGAGGTCGACAGACTGTACAAAGAGATCAACAGGATCCTCGGACTCGACAGGGAATACAAGACAGTAGTTGTCGGAGTAGGTAATCTGGGACAGGCCATTACCAACTACACCTATTACTACAAAATCGGGTTCAACATTATCGGGCTCTTTGATGCGAACCCTAAGATCGTAGGCAATGTCATCAACGATGTTGAAGTTATGGATGTTGCTGATCTTGAGGAATACTGCAAAAGAGAAAAAATCGATATCGGCATTATATGCGTCAACAGAGAGAATGCACAGAAGGTGGCTGACTCGCTTGTTTCGGGCGGCGTAAAAGGCATCTGGAACTTCGCGCCGATCGACCTTGAAATACCTGAAGGCATCGCGCTTGAGTCAGTGCATCTTTCGGACAGTCTCCACGCTCTGTCATTCATGATCAAGAGAATGAATGAGGACAGGGACTGACGGCTGTAAGATCCGGACAAAAGAAAATCCCGTAGCCTTCGCTACGGGATTTTGATCATTATTGATGATCGATTATGCCTCTACAGGAGCTCCTACAGGGCAGTTAGCAGCGCAAGCTCCGCAGTCGATGCAAGCGCTCTCATCGATAACGTAAGGTGTACCCTCTGTAATAGCCTCTACTGGGCAGTTACCAGCGCAAACTCCGCAACCGATGCAGTCTTCAGTGATCTTATATGCCATAATGTTACCTCCTTAGTATGACTATATCTACTACGATTATGAGTATAGCACCTGAAGTGAGGTTTTGTAAATATCAAAAAAACAAAAAAGTACAATCCTACTAACTCGGTGGGAATTAGTGATTTCAAGGACATGAAGGTAGTTTCATTCACAGGAAAAAGCGGAACAGGAAAAAGCTTCCAGGCTACTGCTCTTGCGCAGAGCCGCGGTTTTGATGCCATCATAGACGATGGTCTGCTCATCTACAAAGGGCAGATAGTCGCCGGCAGTTCGGCTAAAAAATGCGCTTCCAAGGCTGCGGCCATGAGGACTGCGCTGTTCAACTATGAGGATCACAGGGAAGAGGTGAAGGCGGCAATTGAAAGCTGCGATCCGCAGGCCCTCATGATAATCGGCACTTCAGACAGGATGACGGACATAGTTGCGACTCAGCTCGGACTGCCGCTTCCTGAAGAGCGCATTTATATAGAGGATGTGACGACTGAAGAACAGCGTGAGCTCGCTGCGCACTACCGCGTCGATGAGGGAGAGCATGTCATACCGGCACCGCTGGGACAGCTCAGACGCGACTTCGCAGGCTATTTCATGGACCCTATCAAGCAGTTCATCCATAAGGCGCGCGGTAACGCTGTGGATGGTGATCAGAGACCGGTCGATGACGGCCCGAATGACCGCACTGTAGTCAGACCTACATTCAGCTACTTCGGAAGCTTCACCATAAGCGAGCAGGTCATAAGGGATATCATAAAGATCGCGGCGGAAGAGTATGAGTCGCATCTTGTAGTGGTCGACAGGATGAACAACGGTAAGCAGACCAACATGTCGGTGACCATAGACGTGATGGCCGTGCGGGATCCCGAATCGATCGACAAATGCATAGACCTCCAGCAGGATGTCTATGGAGCGCTTGTTAATATGACCGCATTTACCATAGACAGCGTAAACGTAAGGATCAGAGACATCGTCAGGGACAGGGAAGAGATGCTCTCGAGGAAACTCCACTGACAAAAGGAAATACTAATGGTTTTTGAAAACATAAAGGATATAGATCTCACGCATACTTTTGAGTGCGGTCAGTGCTTCAGATGGGTGCCTGACGGTCCGGATGCGTATACCGGAGCCGCAGGCTCTTTTGCTGGCAGGGTCAGCCTGTCAGATGGCTGTCTGAATATAGAAGCGACAGGCGGCGATGAGGAATTCTGGAGACGCTACTTCGACCTGGATACCGATTACGGGGCTATCAAAAAAAGACTGGCGGAATCCGAACCGCTGATAAAACCGGCAACTGAATACGGATACGGTATAAGGATACTCAATCAGGACCCGTTCGAGACCATAATCTCGTTCATAATATCCCAGAACAACAACATCCCGCGTATACGCAAAAACATCGAGTCTCTATGCAGAGCATACGGTGAACCGATAGAGGGAAGCGGTCTGTACTCATTCCCGTCTCCGGAAGCCCTGGCAGAAGCGAGAGTGTGTGACCTGGCGGAGCTCAGGCTGGGCTACAGATGCGAGTACATCAGGGCGAGTGCAGAGAGATATCTGAAGGAAGGCTGTCCTGAGACGCGTGAGGAACTCCTTGAGTTTCATGGTATAGGCCCAAAGGTCGCAAACTGCATAATGCTGTTCGGGCTGAGGGACACTGCTGCATTTCCGGTAGATACCTGGGTGAAGCAGATCATGAATGACATGTACGGATTCGATCTTAAGGACACGAAGGGGATGCAGGCGTTCGCGGCCGAAAAATACGGTGATCTGGCGGGCTATGCGCAGCAGTATCTCTTTTACTATTACAGAGACAGATCGCATAAATAAATATGACGATTTCTTCACCCGCAGGTGTTGACACTTTAGGCCGGGGTGAGTACAATATGTTTTGGAATTTGGCACTCAAACATTCAGAGTGCTAACAAATAGAACTGATCAGGAGGCATAAAATGAGCATTGGAATCAAACCGCTCGGAGCAAGAGTAGTTATAAAGAAAATGGAAGCCGAAGAAAAGACAGAAGCAGGCCTTCTGCTTTCCGGAAGCGCAAAGGAGAAGCCACAGCAGGCTGAGGTCCTTGCTGTCGGTCCTGGCACAGAAGAAGAGCCTATGCAGCTCAAGGTCGGCGACATCGTCATCTTCAGCAGATACGGCGGAAACGATCTTAAGTATAAGGGCGTTGAATACACAATCATCAATCAGAAAGACATCCTCGCTACTATAGAGAAATAGAAGCGGGTGCATATAAAAGGAGGAATCACTAATGGCTAAAGAACTTTATTACGGCGAGGACTCCAGAAGGAGCCTTCTTGCCGGAGTAGACAAACTCGCAGATACAGTAAAGATCACACTCGGACCTAAGGGCAGAAACGTACTGATCGAAAGATCATACGGATCACCGCTGATCACCAACGACGGTGTTACGATCGCAAGAGAGATCGAGCTCGAGAATCAGGTCGAAAACATGGGCGCACAGCTCGTTAAGGAAGTAGCTACCAAGACAAATGATGTAGCCGGCGACGGAACTACAACTGCTACTCTCCTCGCTCAGAGCATCATCAGAGAAGGCTTCAAGAATGTAACTGCAGGAGCTAACCCAATGATCGTAAGAAAGGGCATTCAAAAGGCTGTTAACGTTGCAGTTGATGAACTTTTGAAGAAAGCTAAAAAGGTTTCAGGCAAGGACGATATTGCAAGAGTTGCATC
>JAFVPI010000032.1 GCA_017505405.1 Mogibacterium sp. | reverse complement strand
TTGCAGCAGTATTTCTGATGATGCTTGTTCGGCCAATACTCTTTGCCACAGTACTCACAGATTCTCTTAGGATAGGGATGCCCTTCATTCTCTGACAGACGCAGTTCTTTCTTCAATGCCCATTTTTTCTTTGCCTTTTCAGCAAGGACTTCGTCATATAATTTGCGTCTGTACCGCTTATCTCGGATATCTTTGCACTCCTCAGAGCAGACTTCCTGCTGTCCGTTGACAGGCCAGAAAGGTTTTCCGCAAATCACGCAATTCTTCTGTCTGAATGTGTGATCACCTTTTTCTTCTCTGCGCCTTTCGTGCAGCACATCTGAATAATGATTCTTGGTAAACTGCTTATCGCAGTATATCTGCCGCGCTGTATTAGGCCAAAATGGTTTCCCGCACTGAGGACATATTTTCTGAGGATACAGATGCCCGTCATTTTCGACAAGGCGTTTCTCCAGTATTGCCTTTCGTTTGTTATCGCGTTTCTTCTTTTCTTTTGCTTTCTTTGCCTTTTTCTTCTTCTCTTTTATTACAGCCTTTTGCTCAGCCTCCCGCACTTTTTTCTTCTCTGCCTCCTGAACTTCTTCAGGCAAAGGTGTAAGATCAACTGCACCGACAAAATTGAAGATGATCTCTATTCTCTGGCTTGTTTTATCCTCTTCCTTGATCTTCTCATGGATGAGGACTCTATCTACCAGTTCGCGCAGCATCTCATCGGTAAGCTCTTTAGGATTCTTGTACTTCTTGACTGTCTCAATGAATCGATCCCCATTGAATGCCGGAGGATCAGATTCAATCGCTTCAGCCTTTAACTCCGTTATCTGCTTCTCCAACGCATCCTGTTCCTCAGCGTAGCTCTTCATCATAGACAGGTATTGCCGTTCCGGCAGCACACCCCTGGAATAGTTCTCGTATAATGACTTGATCAGTCTGTCAAGTTCATCGAAACGTTTCTCCGACTCTTTGAGCTTGGATCTGTTTGCGACCGGGCGCTTTTTCAGTTCCTGTTCATAAGCTGCTTTCAGACTGACCGCAAAAGCTTCCTCATCCTTCACCACTCTTCTGGATAATCTCTGGATCGCCTGCAGAAGCAGCTGTTCTATCGTATTCGCCGCTATATAATGTGCCGTACAGTTGTTGCCATTGTTTGAGTAATTACCGCATCTGAATGAGAATACATCTGCTCCGTCTTTGCGTTTATGATGATTGATCGACATTCGGTGACCGCAATCAGCGCAGAAGAGATATCCGCACAGTCGGTGGGAATTGGTATAGTAGCCATATGGCATACTCTGCCTTTTCCGCCCCTTATCCAGACTCTTCTGTGCTTTATCCCATAGTTCCTGATCTATGATCGGCTCATGTGTGTTCTCAAATACGAGCCAGTCCTCAGGATCTACACTCCTTCGGTCCATCTTGAAGCTTGGTTTAAACGACTTCTTAAGGACTGTATGCCCAAGATATTCCTTTCTGCGGAGTATCTCGGAAACAGTGGTGCAGCTCCAGTTACAACTGCCCTCCTTCGCTTTCTTATTTGACTGCTCAGGATGGTATTTCGCAGTATAAGCAGACGGGATCAGGGTTTTCTCTTCCTCAAGTGCTGATGCTATAGCCGTCGGTCCTTTTCCTTCAGCAGCAAGTTCAAAGATATGCCTAACTACTTCAGAAGCGACCGGATCAACGACTAACGTCTGCTTATCATCGGGCAGTCTGTTATATCCGTACGGAATACTTCCGCTGCAGCGAAGGCCTTCATTCATTCTGGCATTGAATACGGACTGTATCTTCTTACTGGTATCCTTCGCATACCATTCATTCATGAAATTGAGGAAGGGAGCAAAGTCTCCGCTTTCAGGCTGCTCACTGTCGATACTGTTATTGATCGCGATGAAACGGACATCCTTCTGTGGGAACAGGATTTCAGTGTAATATCCGACCTGAAGGTAGTTTCTTCCGAATCTGCTCATGTCCTTCACGATCACGGTACTGATCGTTCCTGCTTCGACCTCTCTGAGCATCTCCTGGAAAGCCGGACGGTTGAAGTTTGTCCCGGTAAATCCGTCATCGGTGAAGTGTCGGATGTTATCAAAACCGTTCTTTCTCGCGAAATCCTCCAGATACTTTTTCTGATTCAGAATACTATTACTTTCACCTTGCAGCTCATCGTCTTTGGAAAGCCTTTCATATAGCGCGGTAGCCTTGAAACCTTGAAATTTAGCCATTTATTGCATCTCCCTTCTTTGAAAAAATGTAATAAAAAAATGGCTATAATTAGTTTCGCCTTTGGGATCCAATATTACCATGCTGCAGTTTGCCTGCATGACATTAGGCTTCACGTAAAAGCGGGTCTTGCCTGCACCACTTCCCCCGATGACCAAAACATTCAGATTTCTTCTGTGCTTATGAGCATCAAAGCCTATTCTCACATTCTGCGTCAATATCTTGTTCATATTGTCAGGACGCTGTCTGTACTTGCGGTTCACGGCTGCAGCATCGCCCCATTTAGCCGAGCCGTGTTCCTCACCACGCCGGTAGTTGCGGCGTGTGGATAACCATATGCCGATGCCCATGACATATATAAAGAGGCAAAATAAAACAGCCTTCAGGCTGCCAAATGTCCACTGTATATGCCAGGGCTCCGACATGATCTCATCCATACGTGTGATCAGGTCAAATATGTTCCTGTCCCAGTATGGAGCGATCCTCAGGGCTATCCACACGACCGGCAATGCTCCGGCGGCTGCGATAAGGAGCTCGTCTCTGCGGCTACCTTGAGTACCCGTAGGCAGCTCCCTTCTCAGCTACCATCAGATTCCTCGGACCGTGCTCGATGATTTTCATGATAAGTTCATCGATCGGGTCTGTGGGGCGCTTCTCTCTGATCTGCTGATTGCGAAGGAGATTGAGAGCGTTGATCAGGATGCCCTGTTCGTACTCATCTATCTCCAGCTTCCTCGTTCCTCTCACGGACATCACCTCGCATCTCTGTCCTCTTTAGTTCTGCTGCCGCGGCTGAGCTCAAGTGCTTCGCGCACCTTCTCATCTACCCTGTCAACGGCGAACTTGATGCCGCCGAGCTGTGACCTGACATCCTTCTCCTCTTTTCCAGGATACTTCTCTGTGAGCTTAACGAAGTCGATCTCAGGTGTTTCAAAGCCGTAGTGCTTTGTGAGGATATATGCAGCCATGTTGGCTTCATCCCTCACATCCTCGTGCCAGACTTCATGGAAATCCGCAAGGTGATATGTCGCCTGCTCTCTTGAGATGACGAACACCTTTGTCGCCGGGTCAAGACCCGCCTTCACTCTGATGAGTCTGTGGTCAGGATCATAGTGTGCAAGTTCACCGTCAGGGAGCTCCTGCACCTCCACGCTGGCAGGGTACACGTTCATGATAGCCTCAGGCACTCTGCTGTAGCTTGGTTTTCCGATGTCGAAGTCCCTGATAGCTGTCTGCTTCACATCGAACATCTTCACGACCTTCGAGCCCATGCCCATTGTGCCGTCTTCCTTCTGGAATCTGTAGGAACCGAGAGTTTTGATACCCTTCTCGCCCTTCAGCACAGTAACTCCGTCGGCCTTCCAGTCATCATACGAACGCACCCATGTTGCTTCCGGTGCCTGCTCCATGATGAGAAGTACGTTGGATACGGAGTGATTGAAGAGCTGCGCCTGCTTGTCGGCATACTCCCTCAGCTTGTCCGGCGAGAGCAGCTTCTGCGTTGCATCAGACAGAAGGTCGAACACCTCTGCCTTCTCCTGTCTCTTGAGTTCGGAATACTCGTCCGGACTCATCGTTCTGTTTACATCATTTCCTGTCATAGTTTACCTTTCCCTTCCCGGCACCTTGATCGGTACCGCCTTAGCAGCGTCCTTTGCTGCATCCAAACCTCTTGAGACCACATCCTTTGCAAGCTCCTTCGCCCTCTCAGCCTTCTCTCTGGCTATCTCCGCCTTATACAGATTCAGTTTCTCTCTGACCGACGGTCTTTCAGTTTTCCCAGGGAAGCCATTTGACGGGCTTGCTTGCGTTGAGTTTGGCTCTGACAGAGGGTCTCGGCCTGTCTTTGCCAAAGAGGGGTTTACCTGTGGTTCTTCCTTCTTAGGTCCGCCCATGATTCGCCGCCCCTCTCTTGGCTCCTCATCGTAAGCGGGCGGAAGACCTCGCTCAGGATCAGGCTGCATGCTCTCATCCATGACCGGCATGCTCTCAGGCGCGGCCGCCCTGCTCTGATCGCCGGCCTGCCCGCCTCTGAGTGCCTCCTTTACTGATTTATCCTTCGGGAACAGTTTTTCCTTGTCCTTCTGGATCTCCAGTGACACATCTGCGCGATTGACTGTCGCCAGCTTGAAGCGCTCCGTTATCCTCTGGATCTTGCTCGCATCCTCCGCTCTTGCGATTACATCCACCGCAGCATTAGGATCAGTGTTCTTTCTGTCCTTCAGAACGCAGTAGAGCACGCCATAGCGTTTCGCCTCCTGTGAGAACTTCGCAAGATCCTTATTCGTGATCGTATAGACCTTGAGCTCTTTGCCTGACTTCAGCATGGATGTCAGTCTCGCCTTGCCCTTCGTCTTCTGCTCTTCCTTTAGAGCTGCATACAAAAGAAGCGCGATGTTCTTCGCGCCCGCTCCTGATATCTTAGCCGCGACCTCCACTCCTTCAAGTGACAGTCTCACGACCTGTTCAGCTGCATCTCCTCCCGGATTCATTTCTTTGATTCCTCCTTCCTCTTCCTGTCTTTGTACAGGTAATGCGGGCAGTACATTACTACGGCACGGAAGCTCTGCTTGCAGTCATGCTCACACAGTTTGCACTTCGCCGCATATTCAAGCTTGCCGCACTTATTAAGAAAGAACGCCCACTCTTCCTTGAACTTTTTCGTATACCTCTGTGCCGGTCTCACCTCCCCTCAAAAAACCGCCTTCTCAGCGTACGATTTTTGACATTTTTGCCTCTGTAAGCGACTTTTTTATCGAAAGCGATATGTTTATCGACCTCATGCATTCCGTCCTTCAAATCGCGAGCTATCTGAAGTTTTTGCACTATCTCTCCTTCTCGCGCTGACGGTCTCTGTCAATAATCTCAAGATTCTCTCTGACATGAGCGGAACGCTCCTGCACCTGGCTGCAGACTTTCAGTTCTCTTCTGAGTTCTCGGATCTCCGTCGTCAGTTCCATCGCCTTCTCCCTCGCCGCAGCCTTCTCACTCTCAGGCAGATCACGTCTCGCCCTGTTGCGCATATCGTTTCTATCTGCCAGCAGGTCAGTCATCTTCGCTTCGATCTTCTCCATTAGCAGCGAAAGATCCTCGTCAGTGTTCACATGGTACTTGCAGAGCAGCTTTGCCTGCTCAGAGTACTGATCGCACTTCAGAAGATCTTCCTTCAGCAGTATATGAAGCTTTGTCGGATTCTGTCGGTACTTCGGAAGATAACCCAGTTCGTAGCAGTAACGGAGATAAAGCTTCTCAAGGCCGCTCCGTCCCATGATGCGGTCGATGCGCCGGCGGAGGTTGTAGTGATTCGGCATTTTGTAATTCTGCCGGAGTCGTTGTTGCCTGACTGACGGATCATTCTCATAGATTCGCCGCTCGATAGCCTCACGGGTGTAGTTCTCACCAAGCTGATGGATACGGATAGCCTTCTTCCACCCCGGTGGCGTGACAGTCCAGTACTTGCGCTGCGGATCGAACCTGTAATTGTAACCGCGCTTTCTGAGTTCCGACTTGAATTCCTCGATAGTCAGGCTGAGAGCGACGGATTCATCGATTGCCTGACGCGCCACATTGTACCTTGTCGGCATGCCGGCTTTCTCCATCTTGTAAACATACTGGCTTACGCCTTTCCCTCTCGGGTTCTCCACGATGGACAGTCCGCGCTCCTGACAGATGCGGTCCGATGTCTCTCTGAGCTGCCTGTAGGTATCCTTGCAGTCGTGGAATTTCCCGCCGTCCTTGAAGGATACCGAGTTGATCACGATGTGGTTATGAACGCACTTTGTGTTGACGTGTGTCGCAACCACCATCTGGAACCGGTCTCCCCATAGTTCCTTTGCCAGCTGCACTCCGATGGCGTGCGCCTCGTCAGGCGTGACCTCACCTTCTCTGAAGCTCTGGTAGGCATGATAGGCAACATTGCCGTCATACTTACCGAACCTCATCTTTACTGTATCGAACTGATCGCGGGCGAACTCCACGCTGCAGTTGATGCCGGACGTGTAATAGAATTTTTCCGTCTTGTCCTCATTGGTCGTATATGCGATTACATCCTGAAGAGCCTGTTTCTCAGGCTCAGTGAACTCGCGCTCTGTCTTCTCCGGATTTGCTATATACTCGAGCGGGCTCCCGGCCTTGCCCCGAATGTTCCAAATCTTTGTGACAGCCATCAGTCATCACTCCTTTTCGGTCTGAGGAACGCTTTCTCGATAGCATTCTGAAACGCTCTCCACTTTCTCGCCTCTGTCATGACCGCGATCATATCAACGGAGTTGTCTGTCTTCATGGCGACCTCGTCGATCTTTTCTGCGAACTCGCGGATGATCTCCATCGCCGCAAAGAATCTATCATCTACCACAACAGGAGCCTTGTTCATGATCAAGCTGCGTATATATGCCGAGTCAGACATGCACGCAGCTGCCGCTCTCTCCTGCAGCGTATTGAATTCCTCGTCGCTCAGTCTCAAATGTTTTTCTCTGCTCATTTTCATCTCATCTTGCTTCTCCTTTCATCGTGATCCACATTGTGGCCACAGCATCATTTCTTCGGTCAGACGGGGGTTTGGGGGCTTGCCCACCAAGATTGCCAGGGCGTTTGTGGACGCTTTGGCAGTGCTTGTTATTTCGATGCGACGACCCTTCTCCCCCTGTGTCGCCCATTTTGTCCACAACAGCCGGTCTTACCGTTCCTGCTCTCTGCCATCTTTTTCCGGCATATATCTGACAACCTGGATGCCGTCATCTGTGCGGTAAAACATCTCCGGCTTATCAAATTTCCGCCTCATTTCTTCTGCAAGATCGTCAGGCAACGACAAAAAAGTCTCGCTTTCAACAGGTGCGTAGCATATAAAAAACGGACCTGCAATTGCGTCCTGCACGCGTCCGTCTTCATCAAATATCGCCCTGCTCGGCGGCAACCTCATCAGCTTTCCTTCGTCATTTACGATCAGTGCCAGGTCGTCATACCTTGGATCATCTTCCGAATGGAATGGAAAATATTCCTGAATCAGACCTCCGACTACTGTCTGCATCGACCGCAGATTATCCTCGATCTCGGTCACCTCAGCACGCTCACCCGGCCTGCAGACGACCACCCTGATCATGTTCTGCCTCTCATTTTCTTCCTGAGTCATACGCTTTGTCCTCCCTTCTTTCGGTTTGTAAGCATACAAAAAAGACGCAACCGGTATTGGCTGCGCCTGTATGTAACACATCGTATTCTGAATCTATCTGAAATATTTGCCTATGTTATCCTTATACACAAAGTCTGTCGTGCCGCCGCATGATCTGCACTTGAATGAGCGATATCCGAACCCCTCTCCGCATCCACCGAAGCCAGACTGCAGATCATCAGAGCCGCAGAAAGCGCACTTTGCTTCAGCCTTTCCATCTCGATCATCGACCGGCCTGTGCTGCCCGTAATTCGGTAATCCTCTCATATCCGGCCTGCCGGAGCCGCTGAAAGTGAGATCCACTCTCTTCGAATCCGCTTCTGTCATAACCCATTTCCCATCTGCCATGCCAGACTCCTCTACTTCAGATGCCACATTTCTCCGTTAGGCATTTTTCTGACATCACCCGGATATACTTCGATGATCTCTCCTGTAAGATCGCGGACTACAGTCTCTTCCCAGTATCTGTAATCTGCATCATCGCCTTCTTCATACCATCTGCTGAAATACAATTTATCACCGTCTCTCAGATAGAAGCTGTCATGGTCACCCATCTCAAACTGTGTCTTCTCTGGCCAGATGATCTCGAATTCATTTGTGCCTACGCACTGTCTTGTGAGGGTGAGCGGCGCTGTATCCAGATGCAGATTATAGCAGTTCTTGACGCAGCTGAGCGGCAGTTCTTCAATTATATCGATCTCATGACTGTTGCAATCAAACCGAAGTATCTGTATCAGACTCTTCAGAAAATCCACACTCAGGATATAGATGCTGCCATCATGGTAGACCGGTTCGGCAGGATAGATACCCGGCTGCTTCGGCACTGGTCTGTATATTTCACCGTCAGGATAATGGATCAGGCAGAGATTCCTGCCCTCGACATCCTGCTCCTCTTTGAACACTTCCTCTGCCTCATACAGATCTCCGTGCTCGTAGCTGATCCCGTAATACCATTCATCTGTTCCGTAAGGTATCAGTTCTATATATGTTATTCCGCCGGTTTCTATCGTTTTCATATTATTCATCTTCAGTTCCATCGCCGGTCGCGATCATTGTAACTTCGTTATTAAACTCGACCCATGATTCTCCGCCGTCGAATGAGTGATTGTACATTGAGAACGCATCCCAAGTGCTCTCTTCCTTGTATACTGACATATCTTTCTTTACATACTCGCTGTATTCTTTCAGTACATTGTCATCAGGATACGCCAGATAGATATACACTACTCTGTTGTTGCTCTGATCGATAAGTGCATATTCATAAGTGTTGCCGAACCCGTCTATCGTGATATATGCGGGATAGTTATAGGACTCCTCATCGTAAAGGACATTGTTCGTATATTGCTCCTCATCATATTCGATAGTCTTGGAAAGCGCCTTTAGTCTGCCTATCTCATCAGAAAACTGTTCGTCTCCATAAGCACATGCAAGAATCATTCTTCCGTCAGTATCAAAGAGGTTCGGCTTGAAATCTGCTGAATATTCGGTCTTATCTGTAAGGATCTCATCAGGAAAAACGGAAAGATCGCTGTCCAGATCGCCGGCATACTTTTCGATTATAACATCCTTGTTATAGTTCTCAATGCCTTCAGCATGGTAAGAATCACTGCTGCCGGGATCAGAGCCGCATGAACACAGAAGCAGTGCGCATATAAATGTTGCTGTTATCGCAATTATTTTACTCTGTCTTCTTTCCTGCTCTCTCATTGCTTCTTTCTGCCATGTCATTGTACTTATTGATGCCTGTTACACTGCTCGGAAGGTCATTCATAACGCCAACCGTAGGCACGCTTATGGATTCTCCTTTAGAAGCTTTTAACAGCGTTCTTATAAGCGCGATAATAACAATGATGCCAAGTATGACACCCATAATGATTCCTATCTTATCGGAAATGAATTCTAATGCGTCTATCATGATTCGTCTGAGTAATCAATTATCACCTTTTTGCATGACCTGCATAAAAACGCCCTTACAGCACATCCCGTAATCATGTTTTTAATGTTAAGCGGAGATAATACAATCGCATCTTTATGTGCGGCTGCTATAGCGAAGGCGTGTTTTGTATCACCTTTTAACCAGGCTATCTCATGAGGGCTTTGAACTAAGCCTAATTCCATTTCTTTACCACAATATGGGCATTGCATAGTTATACCTCCACCTTCTCTCTATTTCTAATACCTAGTACGTTTATAACCGTAATGATTGTCAGCAGCACTATATATCCTTTGAAGAATGTAGGATATATGTCCAGAATGCCAGCCGTATCATCTTTGCCCGCGCGGGCGAGTATATCAAGCAAGTCCATGATCGGACTCAGCGCAAAACACACATAACTTATTGCCACTGTATATAGCGTTCGTTTTGTCCAGAATGAGAGCGCAGCAGCTCCAAGTGAAGCAGTGCATAGCACAAAATCAATTATCAGCATCTAGATTCCTCGTTATTTATATCTGTTTTTCGGATTTGTTCTGTTGTATACGAGCCATCCTATGATAGCACTGTTGGTTACCATATATGCCAGAAAGCCTTTGTTGATAGCGTCCTTCTCCAGGGATGTTTTGGCTTTGTAGTACTTGCTGAAGGTTCTGATAAATACTATCAGCAGTACCAGTATCACTGCCATAATGATAAGTATTATAAAACTGAATAGTCCTGAACCAGACATCATGCCGCCCTTTCTGCTTTCTTTTACCAATAGCCTTCCGTTATTAATCTTTCGATTATAGCAACGCCTGCTGTTGTTATCATGTTCGATATTATGATCGTCAGCTGCAGCTTCTTCTTATCCTGCACTTTGCTTTTCAGCACATTGTAAACAATCGGCATCTCTACAAGCAATGTAAGCAGCAGAAACACTCCGCTTACAATATAATGCGGACCGGAATCAAGAATGTGTTCGAACGTCCCATACCAGGAAAGATCTGCCTCCAGAAACGCATACGGAAGAAGAAATGATGCTGCATTTGCCACCATAACTATCCCTAATACTTTGAATGCATGACCGGTCCTGGGTATGAGCCAGATGCTCAGCCATTCTATCAGGATCGTTCCCATTGCGACCCACGGCAGTATATCAAAGGGTCTTTTCTCGGATATCCATACCCATGATGAGTCTGCGAAAGCATTCACCGGAAATAGCACCATAAGTGCCATTATCATGATCGATATTCTCAATGCAGGTTTGCTCTTTTCCATTCCAAAGTCACCTTTTCAGTAAAACCAGCGGCTTGGTATCAGGTACAGATATGGAGCTGTGAAGAGCGTCAGCCTGAGTGCCGCACGTTTAGCCTGCTCCGGTTCCAGCTCAGTCTTTCCAAGAATTCTTTTGTCCAGCTTGTAGATGCAGACAGCAGAAAGCGCGATACCGGCAGCTATGATCAGAAAAGACAGTACATTTGTGAAAGGATCGAACATGATCCCATCGCCTGCCTTTTCAATAAATGTTGCGCCATCATCGCCGAATCCGAGCAATAGCTCCGAAATGAAAAACAGTGCGATTGCTCCGACAAAATCTCCCAGGAACCCCGCAAGGCATATCTTCCATGTATTCTTTCTGCAAAACATGCCCTTATCAGGCATATCACCAAGGCTCCATCTCAGCACTATCCTGTCGATCAGATAA
>JAFVPI010000031.1 GCA_017505405.1 Mogibacterium sp. | reverse complement strand
GGATGGGCCGCTGGAAGAGCAAGGCGATCATCTGACATAAGCTGATGCAGACCGTCCGTAACCGGACGGTTTTTTAATGGTGATGTTTCTTGTGAATGAAAATTCACTTGACAGGATCTCAGGGTTCAAATAATATGAATCTGAGCTTGTGAACAATGATTCACAAGATGTAAAAACAGGAGGGATCTGACATGGCATATAATGGATTTGCAATAGATAAGTATCTTGATGCTGACGCAGTAAACGCTCAGCTTGACAGGCTCATAAAGAGTCCGATATACGGCGTGCTGCCTGATGCTCTTGCAGAGTATGAAAGGGAGTACTTTGAAAAGAAATGTTCACGCTCCAAAGAAGAGATCAGCGTGGCAAAGAACATAATCCCGGGCGGGGTGCAGCATAATCTTGCGTTCAACTATCCGTTTCCTATTGTCATAACAAAGGCAGAAGGAGCAAAGCTTTACGACATAGACGGCAACGAATATTACGACCTGCTCCAGGCAGGCGGTCCTACGGTGCTTGGCAGCAATCCTGAGTGTGTCAGGGAAAAGGTCATAGATCTGCTCAACACATGCGGGCCGTCAACCGGCCTCTTCCATGAGTACGAGTATAAACTCGCCAAAAAGATATCTGATCTGGTACCGTCCGTTGAGATGTTCCGCATGCTCGGGTCAGGTACAGAGGCGGATATGGTCGCTGCAAGAGTAGCCAGACTGAAGACAGGCCACAAGAACATCCTGAAGATGGGAGGAGCCTATCACGGATGGTCTGACATGCTTTGCTACGGTATAAGGATACCGGGTACAAAGGGTCTGCAGTCGAAGGGAGTACCGGGCTATGCGTTCAGTCACACCGATGAGTTCTTCCCGGGAGACCTTGATGATCTCGAGAAGAAACTCAGAAAAAACAGACTTACAGGCGGAACCGCCGCTGTTTATGTGGAGCCGGTTGGCCCGGAGAGCGGCACATGGCCTGTCACAAAGGAATTCATTGAAGGAACGGTAGAACTCGCTCATAAGTATGGCGCACTCGTGGTATTCGACGAGGTGGTCACAGGATTCCGCCTCGGACTTTCCGGAGCTCAGGGCTATTTCGGGATCGACCCGGATCTTACTGTATTCGGCAAGGTCATTGCAGGAGGATACCCTGGTGCCGGCGGCATCGGAGGACACAGAGACTGCATGCAGCATCTCGGTGCAGGACTTGATTCATCGGGCAAGAAGGTAAAGAAAGCTCTCTGCGGAGGCACTATGGCTGCCACGCCTATAAGCTGCTGCGCGGGGTATTACACTCTTGAGGAAATCGAGAAGACCAACGCCTGTGAGAAGGCCGGTCGCCTTGCTGACCGTCTGACTGAAGGTATAAAGGCATCCGTAGAAAAACACGGACTTCCATTTGTTGTGTTCAATCAGGGCTCCATTTGTCATGTCGATACAGTAGGCACCATGCACTTTGCGGTCGACTGGAGCAAACCTTGGACTCTGCCGTCAGTGATGAAGGAGACTTCAAGGAGACAGATAGAGATGGAGCACATCGGAGCTGCATACATGGCAGAGGGCATAATTTCTCTTGCCGGATCCAGACTTTACACAAGTGCTGCATACGATGAAAAAATGATCGACGATGTCATCGCAAGACTTGACAGAGTATTCTCGAAGTGCGGAAAACTCGACAGCTAAGGAAAGGTGATGCGATATGCTCAAACCATTGACAAAGGAGCAGGCTGACAGGATACTTTCGATCGCTGCAGAGGAGTTCGCGGACAGGGGGTTTGCAGGCACAGCCATCGGATCCATCGCAAAGAAAGCAGGGGTCAGCGTCGGCGTCATCTACAAGTACTACTCCGGCAAGGAAGACCTTTTCAATGCATGCGTCAGGAGAAGTCTCGGATCCATGGAAGAGGTGCTCGGCATTACCGGCAGCGAAGGAGGATCGCTGATGGAGATGCTGGAGAATCTCATAAGCCGTATGCAGAAGTTTGCCAGGGAAAACCCGGAATATATAAGGCTCTATCACCAGATCACGGTTTCAGGGTCGCCTGCCGGAAAGACGCAGAGCGCCGAACTTATAGAGAGCGGCACGGCAAAGATATACAGTGATTTCATAAAAAGGGCGGCGGAATCCGGAGAGATACGGGATGACATCGATCCGGCGGCATTCGCTTTCCTCATAGATGACCTTCTGATGATGCTTCATTTTTCCTATGCGTGCGATTATTATATAGACAGATTCAGGATATATTTCGGTGAAGATGCACTTGACAAAGACGAGGCGGTACGTGAGCAGATGCTGAAGTTCATCGGGGCTGCTTTAGGGGTTCAGAACAGATAAAAGGGGGATACCATGGGCGACAACTATGCAAGAGGAAGATCCGCAGAAGTGTTCCGCGCGGGTGATGGAAAGGTTCTCAAATTATTCTTTGAGGACTATCCGAGGGAATACGCTGAAAAAGAGTACAGAAACACAAAGATAGTATCGGAGCTCGGATGCACCTCAATGAAGGTGTATGAGAAAGTCGAAAAAGACGGAAGATTCGGATTCGTAATGGACTTCATCGACGGGGTCTCGCAGAACGACATGCCGTCAAAGAACCCTTTATATATATTCAAGGCGGGCAAGGATCTGGCGAGATGCCATGCAGCCGTACAGGCTAAGCACACACGTGAACTCGAGGACATCCGCACATTCTGCACTGACCTGCTAAAAGACAAGGTCATGGATTTTCTGACTGATGACGAAAAACAGAGGGCGGCAAAGTACATAATGTCCCTTCCGGATGATGACAATGTGCTGCATCTTGACTTCCACACAGGCAACGTACTGGTAGATAAAGAAGGCAACTGCAGTGTCATAGACTGGATGACCGCAGCGAGAGGGAACCGGGCAGTGGAATACGCTCTAATGGAGTTTCTCTTTTCGGAAGCGGAGCTCTTTCCTGAGGCGTCAGAAGCCCAGAGGAAATTCATGAGCATCATCCGCGGAAGCATAGGAAAGCAGTTTTATAAGGAATACAACAGGCTTACGCCGATATCCGCAGTCGCAGTCGACAGATACCGTCTGCTTGCGCTGATCCTGAGGCGCAGCTGGAACATAGAGTTCGAAGAACCGTATCTGACAAAGAAGATCAGAGACCTGATCACCCTTTACTGCAAGTAAGCCGTTGACTGAAAGGAGCAGAGTCAAATGAAAATAGTATGTATTTGTGACGCCGGCGCACCTGAGATGCTGATGCAGATGATGAAAAAACTTCCGGGCTGCGAAATAAAACTGCATGTCGTTCCCGAGATGATGGACATCAGGCATCTGACAGCCGTTGAAAGGGCTTCCGAAAAGGGTGGATCCGAGGTGTATGAAGCAAGTGAGGAGCTTATAAGCGCTCTGGCCGGTGCCGATGCGATAGTCACACACTGCACACCGGTCAACAAGGCCATGCTGGACGCAGCTCCGGATCTTAAATACCTCGGCTGCATGCGTACAGGCATCGAACACCTCAACATGGATGTCTGCAATGAGAGGGGGATAAGCGTTTTCAACGCAAACGGCAGGAATGCCGTCGCGGTCGCTGATCAGACAGTCGCGATGATGCTGTGCGAGATGCGCAATATCGCCAGGGGGCATGCCGCCCTGATGAACGGCCAGTGGGTAAAGATGTTCCCTAACATGATGTACAGCCACGATATGAAGAACTGCACCGTAGGCATAATTGGTGTCGGCAAGATCGGAAGCCTGGTCGCTCAGAGACTGAAAGGCTTCGGCTGCAGAATACTTGGCTGCGATCTGTTTCTGCCGGAGGAGGAGATCCTTGCAAGAGGCTGCGATGAAGCCGTAAGCAAGGAAGAGCTTCTGAAACGTTCTGATTTCGTGACCATGCACATGGTATATAAAGAAGGCGATCCGTATCTTATCGGCAGCGAAGAACTCGCGATGATGAAGAAGACTGCCGTGATCGTCAACTGCGCACGGGCTGGTCTGGTAGACACCGGCGCTCTCATAAAAGCACTTCAGGAAGGGGAGATAGGAGGCGCTGCACTCGATGTATTCGATCAGGAACCGCTGCCTGAAGATCATCCGCTTCTCAAACTGCCTAATGTAACGCTCACGCCTCATTCAGCGGGCTCGAGCATCGATGCATTCGCAAATTCGGCAGTGATAATGCTCGAGCAGTTCGGCCAGATATTAAAAGGAGAGATCCCTTCAAACAAGGTCAATTGAATATTGAAGACCGCTGTCAACTCCGCGAGGGAAATCTCCGGAAAGATGCGGCAGAATTATTAGAAAATCAATAGAAAGCCCCTGCAATTGCGGGAATGATTACCTATAATATATGGGCGCGCGTCTTGCGCGCCAGTATTTATTTGTCACACTGCAGTCGGCCGCGGTGCCCTGAAACTCAGGGGTTTAAGGCATATGGCCCTAGGGCTGAGACTCAGTGGAAGTTGATTAACCGGAGGTTAAAAAATGTCAGTAGTATCAATGAAACAACTGCTCGAAGCAGGCGTCCATTTCGGACATCAGACAAGAAGATGGAACCCTAAGATGGCTCCTTACATCTTCGCAGAGAGAAACGGAATCTACATCATCGATCTTCAGCAGACGCTGGGACTCATCGATGAGGCGTATGATTTCATGAGAAAGGTCGGAGAATCCGGCAAGCCGGTTCTGTTCGTCGGAACAAAAAAGCAGGCTCAGGCTGCCATCAAGGATGAGGCTGAGAGATGCGGAATGTTCTTCGTAAACGAGAGATGGCTGGGCGGAATGCTCACAAACCACAAGACCATCAGCAAGAGAATCGAAAGACTCGCTGAGATCAGACAGATGCAGGAAGACGGCACTATCAACAAGTATGCCAAGAAGGAAGCACTGAAGCTGATCGCTGAGGCTGACAAGCTCGAGAAATATCTCGGCGGAATCAAGGACATGAAGGGAATGCCTGGTGCAATCTTCGTTGTTGACCCAAAGAAGGAAAGAATCGCTGTCAAGGAAGCCGCTATCCTCGGTATCCCTGTAGTAGGCATGGTAGATACCAACTGCGACCCTGATGACGTAGATTATGTGATCCCGGCAAACGATGACGCTATCAGAGCCGTAAAGCTGATCACAAGCTGCATGGCTGATGCTATCATCGAGGCTAAGCAGGGCGAGAGCTTCCAGGAAGCTCCTGCAGAAGCTGCAGAGGCTGAAGCAGAAGAGGAAGCTGAAGACGAAGAGTAATCCATTTCTGAGGATTCTTTAATAACAGGAGGAAAAAATGGCTGTAACAGCACAGATGGTTAAAGAACTGCGTGAAATGACAGGCGCAGGTATGATGGACTGCAAGAAAGCTTTGGTTGAAGCTGATGGAGATATGGACAGAGCTGTAGAAGTTCTGAGAGAAAAGGGACTTTCAAAGGCTGCTAAGAAGGCTGGCAGAATCGCTGCCATGGGTCTTGTCAGAACTGCTTGTTCAGAAGACGGTAAGACAGCCGCTATCGTAGAAGTAAACTCTGAAACAGACTTTGTTGCCAAGAACGATGAGTTCATCGGATTCGTTGAGAGACTGGCCAAGCTGGCTCTTGATGCAGAAAGCAACGATATGGACGCATTCAAGGCTATGGCTTTTGATGGCTCAACAGTCGGAGACGCTCTGACAGCTCTCATCGCAAAGATCGGTGAAAACATGTCAGTCAGAAGAATCGATAAGGCTGCCGGAGAAGTACTTGCTACTTACATCCACGGCGGCGGAAATATCGGTGTCATCGTTGCTGCTAACGGTGCAGACAATGATGAAAACAAGGCCGCACTGAAGAACGTTGCAATGCAGGTAGCTGCAATGAACCCTCAGTATGTAAGCAGAGATGAGATCTCTGAAGAGGAACTCGCAAGTCTCAGCAAGATCACTCTTGAGAGCGCACTGAACGATCCGTTCACACTTCCTAAGCCGATCCTGAACGGCCTTCTTGACAAGGTTGCCGGCGTATGGGGCGATGACGATATCAATATCCTCGCTGAGAAGAGAGCAGACAAGAGCTTCAACTTCAACTATCTGCCAAACTTCCTTTCAGAGGAAGCAAAGACAAGACTTGCAGGTCTTGCTATTGCTGCCAAGCTTGAGATCTCCGAAAACAAGATCTTCAAGGGTCTGGTTGACGGACGTATCAAGAAGCAGCTGAAAGAGATCTGCCTGCTTGATCAGGTTTATGTAAGAGCTGAAGACGGCAAGCAGACTGTTGCTGAGTATCTGAAATCTGTTGACAAGGATCTGACTCTGACAAAGGTCGTCAGATTCGAAGTAGGCGAAGGCATCGAGAAGAAGGAAGAAGACTTCGCTGCAGAGGTAGCTGCACAGATGGCTGCTGCAAAGTAGTAAAGAAAAACTGATACAAAAACCAAAAAACTCCGGGTGACCGGAGTTTTTGCTTGCAGCAAAAACACAGTCCCCCAGGAGAGCTTGTTATGATAAAATACTGTTATCAGCAAGACAGTTTCCTGCAGACTGTCTATAGGTATGATAAGAGGGAGAGAAGATATGGTACCTGAAAGATTCAAAGATTATTTCTTTAATGACCGGGATTACCTGCCGGAGACCTATCCGATGGAAGATCATGAGCGCGAGGAGCTGATCAGACAGCTGGCTGCAATGATCACGGACGACCTCGGCATGGCAGGCAAACCTGAGAAGATAGCGAATGATGAACCTGATTTCTGGCTGCTCGACAAGCTGCTGACAACTGATGAAGTCAGATTCATGCTGAGCTTCAAAAAGAAGAGAACGGTCAAGCTTACAGTAAAGCAGATGGCCAAACGCAACAACATGACTGAAGCAGAAGCCGAAAAGATCGCAGAAGGCATCTGCTGCAAGGGCCTGCTTGAATACGACCGCGAAAACAAGAAGCAGGAGAAGCAGTACTTCGTTCCGAAGTGGGTCGTCGGATCCGGAGAGTATATGCTCATGACAGGAAAACTCATGGAGGAGCATCCTGAGGTAGCTACATTCTTCCATTATGCTTCGATGGTACCTGTAGGCAAGGTCGCTCACATGGTCCCTGAAGGCGGCGGCGGACTCGGCATGCACGTTATACCTGTAGAGAAGGCCATTGACGGAAAGAATGAGGCCATCTCATACGAGAAGCTGTCGTACTGGCTCAAAAAGTATGACAAGTTCTGTATCGATGTATGCTCCTGCAGAAGGCAGCAGAGGATCAGAGGCGAAGGCGGCGGAGAGATCGAGGATTACTGGTGTATCGCTGTCGGCGACATGGCTGAGTACCTTGTTGAGACCCATAAGGACGCGTATTACGCTACTTATGAAGAGGTCATGGAAGTCCTTGAGAAAGCCGAAAAGGCGGGATATGTGCATCAGATCACAAACCTCGACGGTGAGGACAAGATCGTCGGCATCTGCAACTGCCACAACACTGTCTGCAACGCTCTCAAGACTTCACAGCTCTTCAACACGCCTAACATGTCAGCTTCCGCTTATCGTGCACATGTAGATCACAACAAGTGCGTGGCCTGCGGAAAGTGCGTTGAGATCTGTCCTGTTGGCGCTGCCAAACTGGGCCAGAAACTGTGCAGAAAGAATGGACAGGCTGTGGAGTATCCACTCACAGAGCTTCCTAACGAAGTCAAATGGGGACCTCATAAGTGGAACAAGAATTACAGAGAAGATGCCAAGATCAACTGCTATGAGACAGGAACATCGCCATGCAAGGCTGCATGCCCTGCGAATCTTTCGATCCAGGCCTACATCAACATGGCGGATCAGGGAAGATACAGAGAAGCTCTCGAGCTGATCAAGCAGGATAACCCGCTGCCTGCAGTATGCGGTGCTGTCTGCAACAGAAGATGCGAAGACAGATGTACAAGAGGCACCATCGATCAGCCTGTAGCCATCGATGAGATCAAGAAGTTCATCGCTGCCCAGGAGCTGAAGTCAGAGAACAGATTCGTGCCGGAGTGCGGCAAGGAGATTGGCGGATTCTGGGGCGATGAGTACAAGATGGCCATCATCGGAGCAGGCCCGGGAGGGCTCGCTGCAGCTTACTATCTTAGAAAGCGCGGCTATCCTGTAACAGTATTCGAAAAGCAGAAAGCTCTCGGAGGCATGCTGAGATACGGTATCCCTTCATTCATAACCGCGGGAGGAAACCTGCAGAAATGTTTGACATTCTTCGTGGTTATAT
>JAFVPI010000030.1 GCA_017505405.1 Mogibacterium sp. | reverse complement strand
TCCAAGACTTGCACATCCGAACATCGATACCGGAATGGGTCTTGAGAGACTCGCCTGCATCCTTCAGGGCGTAGATTCGATCTTTGATGTTGATACGGTCAAGTTTATCAGAGATGCGGTCTGCGAAATGGCAGGTGTCAAATATATGGCCGGAGATCATAAGGTGGATGTCAGCGTGAGGATCATCACAGACCATCTGAGATCGATGACTTTCATGATCGGAGACGGCATACTTCCAAGCAACGAAGGCAGGGGATACATACTCAAGAGGATCATAAGAAGAGCTGCAAGACACTGCAAGCTTCTTGGGATCACTCAGGCTAACCCTCTTGTTGAACTCGCAGAAAGCGTAGTAAAGACTTCGGGTGGCGCATATCCTGAGCTCGTTGAGAATCATGATTACATCATGAAGATCATAAAGATAGAAGAGGATAACTTCGCCAAGACTCTCGACAGAGGAATGGAGATCCTTGACGGCTACATGGATGAGATGGATGCTGCTGGTAATACTGTTCTCGCAGGCGACCTCGCATTCAAGCTTTATGACACATACGGATTCCCTCTGGAAGTGACACAGGAGATCCTCGAAGAAAAGGGCAAGACTGTTGATGTTGACGGTTTCACAGAGAAGATGAACGCTCAGAAAGAGCTTGCCAGGGCTAATCAGAGAGATACTGAAGGCGATGCCTGGAGAGATGCTTCAGAATACAGCCATCTTGAGCCTACCGAATTCCTCGGATATACCGAAGAAAAGGCTGATTCAAAAGTGCTGTATGTAGGCGACTTCGATGAGAACCGCAAGTTCATCATATTCGAATCCACTCCGTTCTATGCTACAAGCGGCGGACAGATCTTTGATACCGGTGTTGTAAAGCACGACGGAAAAGAGCTCAGCGTAGTTGAAGTAGTAAAGGAAAACGGCATTTATCTTCATGTTATCGATCCTCAGGACACCGGCTTCGCAATGCGCATCAAGCCGGGCGATGAAGTCAGCCTTGAGATCAACTCAATAAGAAGACATCAGATCGCAAGAGGCCATTCAGCTACACATCTTATGCAGCAGGCTCTCAGGGATGTTCTCGGCGACCATGTCATGCAGGCGGGTTCATATGTCGATGATAATTATCTGAGATTCGACTTCAACCACTTCCAGCCTATGACAGCTGAGGAGATCCACAAAGTAGAAGAGATCGTCAACGAAAAGGTCGATGAATATCTACCGATCAGGATGGAAGAGATGCCGATCGAAGAGGCCAAGAAGCTCGGCGCCATGGCAATATTCGGCGAGAAATACGGCGATATAGTCAGAGTCGTAAGCATGGGTGACTACAGCATTGAATTCTGCGGCGGTACACATATCGACAATACCGGTAAGGTAGGCGGATTCAAGATCATCAGCGAGGGCGGTATTGCAGCAGGCGTCAGACGTATCGAGGCCATAACAGGCTCAAAGGTCATCAGCTATCTCGAAAACAAGGAAGCGACCATCAGCACTGTAGCTGCAGCTCTCAAGTCCAGCGAATCAGATCTCACAAGAAAAGCTGCGCAGGTCATGGCGGATATCAAGTCTCTTGAATCTACCATTAAATCTATTAAGTCTGACAAAATCAGCAGCTCCGTTGATGATATAATAGCATCAGCTAAAGACATCAACGGCGTAAAGCTGATCGCAATGAAGTTCGATGATGCAGATATCGAACAGCTCAGGAACATATCCGATGCCGTAAAGGCAAAGGCTGACAACATCATCATGGTGCTTG
Source organism: Mogibacterium sp. (assembly GCA_017505405.1). Lineage (GTDB taxonomy): Bacteria > Bacillota > Clostridia > Peptostreptococcales > Anaerovoracaceae > Crickella. The sequence continues at coordinate 2,135 of JAFVPI010000030.1, read as the reverse complement.
CAGCTGTAAACGGCGGAAAAGTAACGTTCATAGTATCGGTCAGCGAAGATCTCATTGGTAAGGGCTGGCATGCCGGCAAGCTTATCAAGGATATTGCATCTGCAGCCGGAGGAGGAGGCGGCGGAAAAGCCAACATGGCTCAGGCCGGCGCAAAAGATCCTTCAAAAGTAGATGCTGCATTCGCCAAGGCAGAAGAACTCATAGCAGGCTAGAGAATTAAGGAGGCATACAATGAGCAAAAACACAATCATGTTCGAAGGATTCAAGGACAGCCAGCTCAATAAGAAGGAAGCACTTATTGAGATCTATTCTGCTCTTACAGATCGCGGTTACAATGCCATCGACCAGATCGTAGGATATCTTACATCCGGAGATCCTTCATATATCACAAGCCATAACAACGCAAGAAATCTCATTCTCAAGATCGACAGGGATGAGCTCCTCGAGGAGATACTCGTCAATTATCTCGATCTGGGCAAGAAGTAATGAGAATACTCGGGCTTGATGTAGGCAGTAAAACAGTGGGGGTCGCGGTAAGCGACCCTCTTGGCGTTATCGCGACCGGCGTTACTACGATCGAAAGAGTGGGCATCAGAAAGGACACAGGCAAAGTCATAGACTATATCAAAGAGTATGGATGTGAGACAGTCGTTATAGGACTGCCTTTAAGCCTTGATGGTGAGGATTCGGTCCAGACTCAGAAGGTAAGAGACTTCAGAACGATGCTCGAGAACAAACTGAGAAGCTCAGGTCCGCTTTCAAAAGTGAAAGTAGAATGGCAGGATGAAAGATATTCAACTGTAGAAGCCGAAGAAGTCCTTATCGAAGCCAATATGAGCAGGGAAGACCGGAAAAAAATAATCGACCGCCAGGCTGCGATAGTTATTCTTCAGAGATACCTTGACAGGATGCCGCGGAAGGAGGAAAACGATGAATGACCTTCAGCTGGACTATTTCATGGCTGTAGCAACAAATCTGAGCTTTACAAAGACATCTGAAGAACTCTTCGTGTCCCAGCCTGCGATATCCAGACAGATATCCCAGCTCGAGAAAGAACTTGGCTGCAAGCTGTTCAGGCGCAATAATCAGGGAACAGAACTGACAGAAGAGGGCAGACTCTATTTTGATCTTTTCAGCAAGTATAAAGCTGAGTTCATAAACACCAAAGTAAAGGCTGAAAGGATAACCGGGAAAAACAAGGCTGTGATGAGAGTCGGCTTTCTGGAGGGCTGGGATCTTTTTAATATAATCCCTCCGTTGATGGAAAGATTTAAAGCTGAATATCCTGACTCTGAAGTAATAATCAATTGCTGCGGCGTAAAGGAACTTGCAACAGGACTTCTGACAGATACGCTGGATTTAGTAGTCACAATACAGAACAGCGTAAAAATGTACAATGAATTTGAATGCACAGACGCAGCCAGCATAGGAAAGATATTGGTATTTGCTGCAAGACATCCTCTGGCAGATAAAGATATCGCAAATCTTACGCTTAAGGATTTCAGCAACGACCTCTTCATTGCTCCATGGGAAATAGTGGATAAGATGATCATCGATGCCATTTCAAATTACACCAGACCATATGGTTTCGTCCCTAAGCTCAGATTTGTCAAAAACCATGAATCCACCGTAACATGCGTCAGAAACAATATGGGTGTCATGATAGGGGATGACTGGGTATGGGCCAAAAATGCCGATGATCTCAAATGGATCCCTTTCAATGCGAAAGATACTATCGCAGTTGCCAGACTTAAAACAAGAGACAGCGACGAAGTGCTCGCAATGGAGGAAATACTGCTCGGAATATTAAAAGACCATAAATGCACATAACGTTGTATGCGCTGTAACGGTTGAAAATGCTGATGCATAACCATATGGTTATGCATAGAAACTGTATTCGCAATTATACAAGGCAGGATTATGCTTGTAAAATTATTAACAAGATAAACCTGCTTTTTTTATGAAAATAATTCTTGTAAATAGGGGGAATTGAAATGCAGAAAAGCGCTAAATTAACAGCAGTCTATGCACTTATTATGGACCTGCCACTGAGCCTCGTTATCACTCTCGTAGCTCTCGCACTCTCGAACCTTGACGCGCCGGGAAGCCTTAACGGGCCTAACTACATCAGAATG
>JAFVPI010000029.1 GCA_017505405.1 Mogibacterium sp. | reverse complement strand
GCCGCAGAGATCCCTGTAGAAGAAGCCGCCGAAACGCCTGCAGAAAGCAAACCTGAACCAGCTCCGGATGCGCTTCCGGAAATGGTCCCGGAAGCAGAACCTGAAAAAGTTACGGAAGAACTTCCGGAGATGATCCCCGATCCAGCGAACTAAACTGAATACAACACATTTTATACTTTTGCATTTACCCGCTGTCCTCTGTATTGTGCCACTGCAGCTTGAATACTCGACAATATCACTGACCTGATGCCCGAAAGGGCACCATGTCATAGTATTGAAGCTGCTGCGATTGTAAAGAATTGGCCCTGGAAGGAATCTTCCGGGGCTTCTGCTATTGTTGTTCCGCTTGGATAGTGGAGATAAAAGCTTTTATGGCGCTCCACTGGTATGATTTAGAGTTAAAGCCTGCTTTGATATTGTATTGGGCTTTATCCGGAAGCTGGAATACCATAATATTTGCAAACTCTTCTTCATTAAGTACAGACTCCACAAGATAGTCCGGACAGAAGCATGCACCAACACATTGTACGCATAACTTGAGAAGCATTCCGACATTATGCGAGAAAGCTTTGATGACAGGCCGGTCGATGCCGGCTTGTTTTAATAGTGTTAATCCAATACGACCGTTAATATCTTCAAAGCTTCCTGTTACAAACGGGAAGCTTCTGAGGCTCCGTAAATCACCGGCTTGAAGCTCTTGTATTATCTGCGAAGATGCCTCGCCGAATACTTGCTCAAAAAGAACTCGTGGTATCAGCAATAGTGTCTTCTCTGTATAGAGATCGATCATGCTGATTCCTTCTTCATTATCCTTGAAGTCGGCGATCGCAATATCAAGAGAGCCTTTCCGGAGCATATCACAGAGAACATCATTAGCTGCTTCAGCCATTTCGATTCTGATGTTAGGATAATCGACCTGAAATTCAGCGATTGCTTTAGGCAAAATAGCAAGGCCTCTTGATGTACCGCATCCTATGCGAAGTACGCCGGTCTGATTCTGAGAAATATCGGTAAACTCGCGCAACAGCTCGGCTTCCCGGGTGCTGAAATCACTTGCATATCTCAGAAATACCTCACCTGCATATGTAAGCTCCAGAGGAACATGTCGCACGATCAGCTTACATCCGAATTCTTTTTCAAGACCGGCTATATGAGAACTGAGAGACTGCTGCGTGATATGCAGCTGCTCGGCAGCCCTAGTAAAGTTTTTTTCACGGGCAAGTACTGTGAAATACTTCATCGAAGAGAAATTCATAGCATCCTCCAAATTACAAAAATAACTTGTGATTTATACTGATTATAACAGTTTTACTATGAACCAGCCAGATGTTAGGATATACGTGACCCGGGAATAATAGAGACAGGAGAACGACAATAATGCCATCAGGTTTAATTCCAACATTTATCATATATTGTTTTGTTACCGCGATCACACCGGGGCCAGCCAACCTGTGTTCCCTTGCATCAGCCATGGCATATGGCAGAAAGCAGGCTCTTGTACAGTGGAGAGGGATCTTTACCGGTTATACGATAGTTGCATTCGCATCATCACTTGCAGTGTGGTTCCTCGGAATAGTTGTCAATAAATACATCTATGTGCTTACGTGGATCGGAGCGGCATATATACTGTGGCTGGCATGGCATATACTTCGCAGCAGTGATGTCGGTCATGCGCAGGCAGGCAAGCACTGCAATTTTTATACAGGACTTATGGTGCAGCTGACAAATGCCAAGATCATGGTAAGCTGTGTTACTGCACTTACGACATACGCGCTGCCATATGCGGACAGCTATTGGGATGTGCTTAAGATCGCTGCGCTCCTGCCTTTCCTTGGAGGACCGATCGCCAACCTTGTCTGGCTGTTCACTGGCGCGGGGATGCAGAGGTTCTTCATGAAATATCAGGAACCTGTAAATATAGTCATGGCAATATCGCTGGTAATATGTGCGATCAGCATTGTGATGAACTGATCCGTGGGGTACTTAGATATGGAATACATTCACTACACTGATTCACCGCTCGGAAGAATAATGATTTCCGGAGAAAATGACTTCCTGACAGGCCTTTGGTTTGAAGGGCAAAAGTATTTTGCAAAGACTCTGTATAAGGATGCGGAAGAAAAGCATCTTCCGGTCTTCGCAGAAACGGAAAGATGGCTGGAAATCTATTTTGAAGGAAAGGATCCGGGGTTCTTTCCAAAGCTCGCACCCAAGGGTACGGCTTTTCAGAAGGAGATATGGGATATACTTCTGACAATTCCATACGGGAAAACTATGACATACGGTGGTATCGCGTCAATTATTGCCGAAAGAAGAGGGACAAAACGTTTTTCTGCGCAGGCCGTCGGCGGCGCAGTAGGACACAATCCAATCTCGCTGATCATCCCATGCCACAGAGTTGTCGGTGCAGATGGCAGCCTGACAGGATATGCAGGAGGCCTTGATAGAAAGGAATCACTGCTTAAACTGGAAAGATATTAAATCAGGCTTTGGAAGAATTTGGGAGGATTTACGGACATATAAGATACGAACTCCGCTTATTTTCGTGATAGTTTTTTGTGGGAGGAGAGGTCAGGTTTTGCATATTATGATGCTGTTGCCGAAATCAAGATAATACCTCTATATGAGAAAGCCTAAAGAATAGGGATAATCAAGGTCAAAGACGAATTGCTGACATATCCGGAAATAAAGAGTATGATGAGAGCGGAAAAGAAGATAGTTTGCCAAACACAGCATGAAGGGAAGATCTTTATGAAAATTGGATTTCAGGGTGTTAGGGGCTCGTTCAGCGATGCAGCTATCAGGCTGTATTATGGATCAGATGATCATAAAAAAGAACTGAAGGATTCAGGATATGAGACTGTAGGATATGACGATTTCATAAAGATGCTGCAGGATGTGAATGCAGGAGTATTGGACGAGGCATTCTTCCCTGTAGAAAACACTACGACAGGAATTATCGCGAGGACATATGACTACTTCCAGTATTACAATGTTTATGCGATCGGGGAAGTGGTTGAACCCATCGTACAGAACCTTATTGTCATCCCGGGAACACGCATTGAGGATATAAGGGCCGTTTACAGTCACCCCGAGGCTTTGTCGCAGTGCAGCAAATTTTTCAGGAATAACCCGGGCATCAAGTCCGTCTCATATTCAGACACTGCGCAAGCGGTCGAGTATGTAAAGAGCTGTGGTGATAGGCACAAAGCGGCAATCGCAAGTGCACTAGCCGGAGAGATCAATGATATGGAGATCCTTGAGCCGCACATACAGAACAGCAATTCCAACATGACCAGATTTCTGGTCATCACAAACCGTCCGGACTATCCGGAGAATGCCAATAAGGTCAGCATCTACTTTGTCACGCGCCACACGCCGGCAGCGCTGTATAATGCGCTGGGAGTATTTGCATCTCTTGGAATAGAGGTGCTGAGGCTCGAGAGCCGTCCTATAGTGACTAAAAGATTCGAATACTGCCAATATGTAGACTTCAGGGGCAATCTGAACGACCCGGATGTTAAGGAAGCTCTGATGCGTTTGAAGAATGAATGCCTTGAACTCATAGTTTTGGGCAATTACAAGTCGGCGCCGTTTGCTCTGTAACAGACCTCTGAGAAGAAGCATCAGCTCCAAACTTTTGAACTTTCGGGTAAAACCGGAAGTTCTTTTTATACTTGTAAACACTGTTATTCGGAGAATGGCTTGCGAGCTCTTGCTTATGCAGTCCGTTTAATCAATTCGACATAACGCAAAGCAAGCCTTATAATTGAATGCAGTAAAAAAGTATAGTTATTGCAGCATCAAGATAAAACAGAAGGGAAACGGAGCGGATCATGAAACTTGTACTGAAAAATGTTTTTGCCTGGGACGGACTGTACTGGATCTATGATGAAGCCGGAGTAGAGAAATATTATGTTGATGCCAGAGTCGGTGACGGTGGACGGTACATCTATGTGTCCGATGCATCAAAGAAGGAAATTGGAGCTATAAGACAAAAGGCTCTGTCTCTGAAGAAAGAGTATGTCATTTCCCGTGGGAATGAGAGGGAAGGAGACATCACCAGGAATCCCGTGCTGTATGATTATGAATACCTTGTCAGCTACAAGGACTGGATGGTGAGTGGTGATATATATGGCTGGAACTTCAGGATCGTGTATCCGAAAGGAGATATAGCAACTTCGATTTGCGTTGACGGAGGCCTCGGTCTGGAGATCATTGAGGAGAAGTTTGAGAAGCACTGCGCGCTCCTTCTGATGGCGCTTGCAGGACTGCAGGATGATCTGAAGAAGGAGGCTGAAGCCAGGGAAAGAGGTGAGTCGACATCGATAGCAGCTAACCTGCTCAAGGCAGGAAAGAAAGCTGTCGTCAATGCATGCAATGCGATGGATGAGCATTTTGAGAAGAACAGAGAAAAGGCCGCGGAAAAAGAAGCTGCTGCCAGAGCCGCAGAGATCCCTGTAGAAGAAGCCGCCGAAACGCCTGCAGAAAGCAAACCTGAACCAGCTCCGGATGCGCTTCCGGAAATGGTCCCGGAAGCAGAACCTGAAAAAGTTACGGAAGAACTTC
>JAFVPI010000028.1 GCA_017505405.1 Mogibacterium sp. | reverse complement strand
TAAGCAGGTCCAGGGAGCTCGGGAACTACCACCTGATGACTGCCGAAAACCCTGTAATGATAGCTTCATTTACGCTGGGAGGCAGGTCATGAAGCTTCCGCGCGTGATGATAGCTGCGCCAAAGAGCGGCAGCGGCAAAACTTTGATAACATGCGGGATCCTTGAAGCGCTTAAACGCAGAGGTGCGGATGTAAGAGCGTACAAATGCGGACCGGATTACATCGACCCTATGTTTCACCGGAGCGTGCTCGGGATACCGGGAGGCAATCTCGACACATTCTTCTCGACAGAAGAGGAGATCAGACAGACTCTAGCGTGCTGCGGATCGGAAGCTGCGGTGATCGAAGGCGTGATGGGCATCTATGACGGCATCAGCGGAATGCAGGGCAAAGGCTCCTGCTATGACGTTGCATCAGCTGCATCAACACCCGTGATACTCGTGGTCGACGTAAAGGGAATGGGGCAGACCATGCTGTCAGTCATAAAGGGTATATTGCTTGATGACAGACATGGCCTTATAAAAGGCATAGTGCTCAACAGGATCTCAAAAGGTTATCTCAGACAGACTGAGCCGCTGCTCAAAGAGATGCTGAGCAGGATCTCTGCAGACCGCGGCACCGAAGTCAGGCTTCTGGGAGGCATACCTGCAAGCGGGGATATCAGCCTGGAAAGCAGGCACCTTGGGCTGATGATGCCACAGGACATAGCTGATCTTAAGGAGCAGCTGGGCCATGCTGCAGGGCTCATAGAAGAGAATCTGGACATGGATGCTCTTTCAGAAATAATGCAGGGAGCGCCTGAACTCGAAGCAGAGTATATCCGCTGCGGGGCTCCATCAGATGAAAGCACCGGGCCATGCCTTGCGGTGGCAAGGGATGAGGCTTTCTGCTTCTACTACGAGGAGAACATCCGGATGCTGAAAGATGCCGGCATACGGATAAAGGAGTTTTCACCGCTTCATGACAGTTGCCTTCCGGAAGATGCGGACGGGCTGCTGCTTGGAGGAGGATATCCTGAACTGCATTCAGAAGAGCTGAGCATCAATGCTGAAATGCTCAGCTCCATAAGAGGAGCGATAGATTCAGGCATGCCGAGTCTCGCGGAATGCGGAGGCTTCATGTATCTGCTCGGAGAACTCGAAGACAAAGAGGGAAGTATTTACAGCATGTCCGGGGTCCTTGAAGGAAGGAGCTCATGGACCGGCAGGCTCTCGAGATTCGGATATATACAGGTGAGCGGCACAAAGGAAGGCACACTTCTCAGCGGACTTAACGTGAAGGCTCACGAATTCCATTATTACGACAGCAGCAATAACGGAGCTGATGCCTTAGCCGAAAAACCGGGCAGCGGGAGATCCTGGGAATGCATACACGCAGGCAGCGGGCATATATGGGGATACCCGCATCTCTGGTACCCGTCGTGTCCACAGCTGATCGAAAGATTCGCCGGTGCCATGGAAAAGTACAGAAAGAAGAGGCAAAATGGATAATTCACATAAGTTCTTTTCAAACAGGGAATGCGAGTACTATCCCTGCCATGAGGGCATAGAGGAAATAAACTGTCTCTTCTGCTACTGCCCGCTTTACCACATTGATAACTGCCCGGGAAACCCTGTTTTTAAGGAGAAGAACGGCAGGCGGATCAAGGTCTGTACGGGCTGCACTTTCCCGCACAGGGCTGAAAACTATGATGAAGTGATAAAGCGATTAAAGAGATAAAGAGATCAAGGGAAAGGGACGGGAAATAACAGACTCAGGAGGTTAGTTATATGTCTTCATTCTGGATGGGAGTGATCGGACGCGAGTCGCTGATCGCTGCTGATGACACATGGGGGCTGCTCGCAGTCATGGCCATCGGCGTATTCTTTGCCATCTGGCTTGAACAAAAATATACATGGGCATCCAAAGTGTCCGGATGTATTATCGCCCTTGTAACAGCAATGGCACTGGCCAATCTCGGGATCATACCGACATCCTGCGTGCTTTACGATGATGTCGTATGGGGGATAATCGTACCTCTCGGCATCCCGATGCTGCTTATGCGCTGCGATCTGAAAAAGATCTGGGCTGAGACCGAACGCATGCTGATGATATTTCTGGCTGGTTCCGTCGGGACCGTGCTTGGCGCATATATTGCCTATTTTCTGCTGAAGACACCTTACGGCAATACCGGTGACCTGGCGAGAGTAGCTTCTATGATGACAGGAACATATACCGGCGGAAGTGTAAACCTGGCCGCCATGGCATCACAGTACGCCGCAGGCGATGATGTTACCGCTGCAGCTATAGTTGCGGATAATCTTACAATGGCTCTGTATTTCTTCGCGCTTATCTTCTTTGCCGGAAGCAAATGGTTCCGCAAAAGATTCAGTCACCCGCTGATCGATCAGATCGAAGAAGAAGAGGCCGTCGCTGGCGACAGTAAAACACTTGCTGCAGCTTTCTGGAGCCGAAAGGACATATCACTGAGGGACATCGCTGTAAACATCGCATATGCTTCTTCGGTAGTATGGATATCCAGACTGATTGCGGGGATCTTCAGCGGCCTTGAGACAAACGGGGTCCTGATGAACTTCGTAGTGGGGTTTTTCGGCTCACAGTATGTGTGGATCACAACTATCTCAGTACTCGTAGCCACAATAATGGCAGAGAAAGTTAAGGAGATACATGGATCGCAGGAGATAGGCACGTTTTGCATCTACATGTTCTTATTCGTGATCGGCGTGCCCGCGAATATCTACACCGTCATCACAAAGAGCCCGCTCCTGCTCGTGCTCACCTTTATAATGGTGTTCATGAACATGATCTTCTGCTTCGGAGCGGCCAGAATATTTAAGTTCAACCTTGAGGATGCGATCATCGCTTCGAACGCCAATATCGGCGGGCCTACAACGGCTGCCGGAATGGCTATCTCACAGGGATGGGTCGACCTCGTAGGACCGGCCATGCTTATAGGTACATTCGGATACGTTATCGGCAATTATCTGGGGACGGTAGTTGCCGTATCACTGGGACTGTGACAATAAAACATTTATATTAAAGAGGTTTAAAAATGCAGATGATTGAAAGACCGCGCAGACTGCGTTCCACACCCGGACTGCGTAAGATGGTAAGAGAAACAAGAGTGGATGCGTCATCACTTATATATCCGATGTTCGTGACTGACGGGAAAGGCAGGATAGAGGAGATAAAGGCTCTTCCGGGTCAGAACAGATACACCGTAGACATGACTGACGGCAAGATCGAAGATCTGCTGAAAGCAGGCGTAGGCAGCATCATGCTCTTCGGCATACCTGAGCACAAAGATGAACTTGGTACTCAGGCGTATGCAGAGGACGGCATCATCCAGAGGGCTGTTTCCCATATAAAGGAGCGTTACCCGGAGATGTACGTGATCACGGATGTCTGCATGTGTGAATACACTTCGCACGGCCACTGCGGCATGCTGCATGAATGCGGCGGACACTATGATGTGGATAATGACAGCACGCTTGAGCTGCTTCAGAAGGTTGCAGTCTCGCAGGTCAGGGCAGGTTCGGACATGGTAGCTCCTTCAGACATGATGGACGGAAGAGTCAGAGCCATAAGGGAAGCTCTCGATGCAGAGGGATTCTCAAACACACCTATGATGTCGTATGCCGTCAAATACGCATCGTCGTTTTACGGACCGTTCCGTGAGGCAGCAGGCTCTGCGCCGGCATTCGGTGACAGAAAAAGTTACCAGATGGATTTCCACAACAGGAGAGAGGGCATAAAGGAAGCCTTGCTCGATGTTGAAGAGGGAGCGGATATCGTCATGGTGAAGCCGGCAATGTCATATCTTGATATGATCCGGGAAGTAAGAGATGCAGTGAATGTCCCTGTGGCAGCTTACAGCGTAAGCGGTGAATATGCCATGGTGAAGGCTGCGGCTGCAAACGGATGGATCGATGAAGCATCCATTATCTGCGAGATGGCTGTGGGAGCATTCCGTGCCGGAGCGCAAATATACGAGACCTATTTCGTGGAAGAACTTGCCGGATATATCAAAGAGGGCAGGATAGGATAGCCGGGCAAAGATGACAGACGGAAAAGAATCGAAAAACATAATACGGGTCGGGAGCAGAGCCAGCAGGCTTGCGATTTTGCAGTCAGAGATAGTGATGAGGCAGATAGAAGAAGCCTGTCCTGATATAAAAACCGAACTGATCACCATGAAGACTACAGGTGACAGGATCCTGGACAAAACACTTGACCAGATCGGCGGAAAGGGCCTTTTCGTGAAGGAACTAGACGAGGCGCTGAGGGCAGAAGAAGTCGATATCACAGTTCACAGTCTGAAGGATCTTCCGGGTGTAATTCCCGCAGATCTTCCGCTTTCAGGATTCTCACACAGAGAGGATCCGAGAGATGTGCTGGTCCTCCCCGCAGGCAGGATGGAGATAGACATGTCGCTTCCGGTCGGTACCTCGAGCCTGAGGCGTTCACTTCAGATAAAAGAGCTCATGCCGGGGGTAAGTACCGCTCCGATAAGGGGCAATGTGGAGACAAGGCTTCACAAGCTTGATGAGGGACAGTATTCAGCGCTTGTGCTTGCGGCTGCCGGACTTAAGAGACTTGGACTGGAAGACAGGATAAGCAGGTTCTTCAGCCCTGAAGAGATGATCCCGGCTGCGTGTCAGGGGATCCTCGGCATACAGACAAGGGCAGGTGCGGACGCAGCTCTTATTGAGAGAATAAGTGACGACGGCTCCAGACGCTGTGCTCTCGCAGAGAGGGCATATGTGAAGGCGATAGGCGCGGACTGCGGCTCACCTGACACTGCATTCGCGCAGATCAGCGGTGATCAGATAATAATAATGGGATTCAGATACGATGCTGAGAAGCAAATTATATTAAAAGACAGTATATGCGGACTGGCATCAGATGCAGAGCTGCTCGGAAGAGAGCTGGCAGACAGGATGATCAATAATGAGCGATAACAATATATGCGTTAACACAAATAAAGGCAAAGTGTGGCTTGTCGGAGCAGGGCCGGGAGAAGTGTCCCTCATTACTCTGAAAGGCAGAGAGGTGCTTGCGGACGCAGATGTGGTAGTTTATGACGCGCTCGTGAGAGGCGGAATGATGTCGCTCCTGCCTGAAGATGCTGAGCTGATATACGTTGGAAAGCGGGCCGGAAATCACACAATGAAGCAGGAGGAGATAAACGCTCTTCTGCTTGAGAAAGCACTCGAAGGGAAAAAAGTCGTGAGGCTCAAGGGCGGGGATCCGTTCCTTTTCGGCCGCGGTGGAGAAGAGCTCGAGCTCCTGGTACAGAACGGCATAGACTTCGAGATAGTTCCGGGAGTAACAAGCGCTTTCGCAGCTCCTGCATATGCAGGCATACCTGTGACCCACAGGGACTTCTGCAGGGGCGTTTCGGTCATAACCGGGCACAGGAGGAGCAACGGTTTTCTTGATGTAAATTTCAAAGCCCTCGCTGAGACAGGAAACACGCTCGTCTTTCTGATGGGCATGTCAACGATAGACATAATAATGAACGGACTCCTTGACGCCGGTATGGCGGGAGATACTCCGGCCGCTATCGTGGAGAAGGGTACGACTTCATCACAGAGAGTGCTGACTGCTGACCTGGCTCATCTTAAGGAGACTGCTGAGACCGGTCATGCCGAAGCGCCGGCTGTGATCGTCATAGGAGCTGTGGCAGGCCTGGCGGACCGGCTTGAATGGCGCGGCAGCCTGCCTCTGAACGGTGTCAGAGCCGTGGTAACGAGACCGAGAGAACTTTCATCGGGACTGGCTTCGATGCTCCGTAAAAGGGGTGCAGAAGTGATAGAGGTCCCTGTCATAGCCATAGAATCTATAAAAGAGAATGACATACTAAAGAATGCGATCGGAAAGCTGAAAAAAGGCTGTTATAAATGGGTCGTGCTGACAAGTCCGAGCGGCGTGAGGGTATTCTTCGACGAATTGATGAAGACAGCCGATGCGAGAACCCTTGCGGGCTGCAGAGTCGCTGCAATCGGCAAAGGCACCGGAGCAGAGCTTGCAAAAAGGGGCATACATGCTGACATGCTGCCTTCACGGTATGACGGGCGCACTCTCGGAGAGGAGCTCAGCAGGCTGCTCGAACCCGGAGATCATGTGCTGATACCGAGGGCAAGTATAGGCAACAAGGCCCTTAACGAGGAGCTTTCAAAGGCAAAAGATATCACCATAGATGACATCGCCACATACGATACAGTGTACAGTGCAGAGACATGGTTCGATGCGGCGAAGGAGCTCGCTGATCCTCATACATTTGCGCTGTTCACCAGCGCATCGGGAGTGAGAGGCTTCGTAAGCGCTTACCCGGATATGGATCATTCTGCCGTAAAAGCAGTTTGCATAGGGGCGATGACTGCGGCGGAAGCAGAAAAACACGGCATGAGAGTATGGATATCTGAAGAAGCTGCGCTTACATCACTTGCAGACAGGCTGATGCAGGCGGCAGAAGAGCTTGCCGGCAGTGAAGGCTAGGTAAAGACAGGAGAGACATACATGGACGAAAAAAAACAGAAGGGCAAAGCATATGGGGTCGGCGTCGGCCCGGGAGATCCGGAGCTGATGACGCTGAAGGCCTGCAGGCTTATACGTGAGAATGACGTGATCGCCGTGCCGGGAAAAGTCCCTAAGGATGCGGTAGCCTATAAGATAGCGGTGCAGGCAGTGCCTGAACTTGCTGATAAGGAACTGGTGCCTGTATATATGCCTATGGTCAGAGACCGTGATGTCATAAGTGAGAGCCATGCCGGAGCTGCGGCTCTGATAGAGAGCTATCTTGATTCGGGCCGCAATGTTGTTTACCTTACACTTGGCGATTCGACGATTTATTGCACGTTCAGCTATATACAGCATATACTTGAGGCGGACGGCTACGATGTGGAGCTGGTCAGCGGCATACCGTCTTTCTGCGCGGCGGCTGCAAGGCTCGGAACATCGCTCACGGAGTGGAACGAATCGCTGCATGTAATGCCGGCTCTTCACAATACGCATGAGGGAGCTCTGGAATGGCCGGGTAATTATGTCCTCATGAAGTCTGCGAGCAGGATGCCTGAGGTAAAGAAGATGCTCTCGGCATCGGGCTATGATGTGATAGCTGCCGAAAACTGCAGCATGGAGAATGAAAAACTCTACAGGTCGGTCGATGAGATACCTGATGATGCAGGTTATTTTACTCTGATAATCGCCAGGGAAAAGAAGGAAAGCAGCATTTAATGATCGAACTGCGCGGACTGACAAAGAAATTCGGTGATTTCACCGCTGTCGACGGACTCTCCTTTGAGATAAAAACGGGGGAGTTCTTTGGATTGCTCGGACCGAACGGAGCCGGCAAGACCACGACGATCAGCATGATGTCTACCGTGCTGCTCCCAAGTTCGGGCGAAATTTATATAGACGGCACTAAACTGACAAGAGCTGCTTCCGAGCAGAAGCGCAAGCTCGCCGTCATTACACAGGAATATTCGATGCGCCAGGATATGACCATGGATGAGGTCATGGAATATCAGGGGCGCCTTTATTATATGCCGCGTAAACAGATAAAGGAGCGCTCAGCTCAGCTGCTCGAGTTTGCGGGACTGTCCGACTATCACAGGAGGACAGTCAGGCATCTGTCAGGCGGAATGAAGCGCAAGCTCATGATATGCCGCGCGCTCCTTATTGAGCCTGAGATACTTCTCCTCGACGAACCTACAGCAGGCATGGATGCGCTGTCCAGACGGCAGATGTGGAATCTTCTCAAGCAGGTCAACAACAGGGACATGACCATACTGCTCACGACTCACTATATCGAGGAAGCGGAAGCTCTGTGCGACAGGGTGGCCATGATCAACCGCGGCAGACTGCAGAAGCTCGATTCTCCTCAGGTGCTTATCAAGGAGCTGGGAGAATTCACAGTGGATGAGACCGGTGAAGGTGACCTTAAGAGCTCACACTTCGCGACAAGGGAAGAGGCGATCCGCTATCTTGAGAGCACGGGAGCAGGTTCGGTGCTCAGGCAGACGACACTTGAGGATGTATTTATAGACGTCGCGGGACGCAAGCTGCAATAAAGGCAGGAATTTATGGGCATAATCACAGTACTCTGGGAAAAATGGGTCGAGTTCAGACGGGACTTTTATAAGATCACCGTTGCGGCGATGATCTCTCCTTTGATGTACCTGATAATCTTCGGGCTCGGCATCAGAGTCACTTCACACGGTCAGCCTTACATACAGTTCCTTGTGCCGGGGCTCGTGGCGATGTGCACAATGACAGGCAGCTTCAGCGCGATCGCGCAGAACATGAGCGTGCAGAGATTATATGAGAAGGCACTCGATCAGGTGATGGTATCGCCGACTCCTCTGTGGCAGTTCATACTCGGACAGATCATAGGCGGAAGCCTCAGGGGAATGTACGCGGCCTGTGTGATTCTGGTGCTTACTACTCCTGTGAGACGCGGGCTGGTGTTCAACGGACTGTCATTCTTTATCATGCTGCTCAACGGCATGGTGTTTGCAACGCTTGCGCTTGTGCTGTCGTTCCTGGCCAAGACATACTCGGACGCTCCGAGATTCAACACATATATAATCATGCCGATGACATTCCTTTGCAACACGTTCTTCTCGACCGAGGAGATACCTGACGGATTCAGACAGGTCATAGAGATCATACCTCTGTCGCAGGCAAGCGGAATGATAAGAAGCATAGCTCAGGGAGAAGCACCTGAACTTATAGGATTTGCAGTCCTTGCCGGCTGGCTTGTGATCCTCGGCACGATCTCAGTAGTGTTTATATACCGCAAAAAGAACCTTTAACTATGAAACGCATGGCAGCGATCGCATCATTAATTATGGCTTTTGTGATCCTCGTGCCGTTCGGCATGCAGGATGTTTTTGCTGAGCCTGTAGTCATAAAGGATGAGTCAAAAGGGATAGGCGTTGAGGACAGCGGATCCGCACCTCAGCGGGACAGGAGCCTGCAGGACGGAACTCTTGTGTACAGCATGACTCCGGTGTATCCGGAGGATGTTAAGGAGGGCGGTTACGAACCGGATGGAATATCTGACTCCCGCTTTTTTAAGATAATACATTCAGACCTGACCAACAGGGACGGCAGGATGGAAGCTGTCATCACAATATCGAGCACAAGTTATGCTTATGTATTTCAGGGAACAGCTGAGCAGGCAGCGGCTGCTGACAGCAGCGAATGGATAGCAGCAGATGAAAAGGGCGGATATGGCAGCTTCAGCATCTCAGTTGAAGCTCTCAACAAGGAGATCCCATGCGCTGCTTTCAGTAAAAAGAAACAGAAATGGTACGACAGAAACATAGTTTTTCTGGCGGACAGTCTGCCTGACGGCGCAGTTATGATAGAATTGAACGAAGATGGCGGCACAATAGCTGATACTCAGGACGCAGCCCTTCAGGTGATATATATCGCTCTGGCCATAATAGCCGCCGGAGGCGTCCTCAATCACTTTGTAAAAAAGAGGTATTACGAATGAGTCTGTATTTTCCGCTGTTTATGGATCTTTCAGAAAAGAATGTACTTTTTGTCGGCGCAGGCCGCGTCAATACGGGCAGGATAAAGACGATGCTGGACTTTGTCGGAAGCATTACCG
>JAFVPI010000027.1 GCA_017505405.1 Mogibacterium sp. | reverse complement strand
GCAGACCCGCTGCACGTAATCCCATCACTGATGGTCGGTTCCGGAATCGCAGGCGCGCTCTCGATGGCATTCAAGTGCACGCTCATGGCACCTCACGGCGGAATCTTCGTATTCCCTGTAGTAGGCAACGTGGCAATGTATCTCGTAGCACTTATTGTAGGTTCTGTCGTTGGAGCTCTGCTTCTGGGCATACTCAAGAAGAATGTCGAAGAATAGCATATAGCGGAAAGACATATACCATTAAGACAATGAAAAAAGGAGTTCGCAATGAACTCCTTTTTGTTTTGTTCTGAATCGGTAAGCGAAGTATTTTTCGTTTGCGGCGAGGAATCAAGCACTTGAGGAGCGGAGCATACCGAAGTATGTGAGCACCGCAGAAGTGCGTAGATGACACTGCCACAGACGGAAAAGACGAGCTTAACGCTTGGAGAACTGGCTTGCTCTTCTTGCCTTCTTGAGACCCGGCTTTTTACGCTCTTTCATTCTAGGGTCTCTTGTCAGGAAACCAGCTGCCTTGAGTGCAGGTCTGTAAGCTTCCTCATCGACTTCGCAGAGTGCTCTTGCGATTCCGTGTCTGAGTGCTCCGGCCTGGCCTGTGAAACCGCCGCCGTTAACGGTAGCGATAACATCAAAGCTTCCGAGTGTACCTGTGAGCTCGAGAGGTCTTCTGACTTCGTTCTTAACGATATCTTTCTCGCCGAAGTAAGTATCGATGTCTCTCTTGTTGATGATGATGTTGCCTGCTCCAGGAAGAAGTCTAACTCTGGCTACGGATGACTTTCTTCTGCCTGTTGCCTGATACATAGTCTTTGCCATTGTCTACTCCTCCTTTCTACCAAGTCCATTCTTCAGGCTTCTGAGCTGTGTGTGGGTGCTCAGGTCCTGCGTAAACTTTGAGCTTCTTGAACATCTGGCGTCCGAGTTTTCCCTTCGGCATCATTCCGCGAACAGCGTGGAGGATGATCTCCTCAGGCTTTGTCGCTCTCATTTCACCGAGAGTTGTCTCTCTGAGTCCGCCCGGATAACCGGTGTGTCTCTTGTAAACCTTGTCGGATTCCTTCTTGCCGCTGACTGCAACCTTCTCAGCATTGATCACGATGACGTAGTCGCCTGTGTCGATGTGCGGTGTGTAAGTCGGCTTCTTCTTTCCTCTCAGGAGCATTGCTGCTTCTACAGCGAGCTTTCCGAGAGTCTTTCCTTCTGCATCGATAACGTACCACTTGCGGTCGATATCGGATGGCTTAGCGATGTAAGACTTCATTTTGATTCCTTTCTACCTACTTGGATCTGCCTATGTGCTTTGCGTCTGTTTTACGGTACGGCTGCCTTATTGCAGAGCTTTTTCGGCCCGCCTACTGGGAAAGACCTGCCCGCGTATAAACGGTCGCCTTTCTGGTTCGGCATAACTAGTAATAAATTATTAGTGCCTCGGCTGCCGGCCATCTGGCCTGCCTCAGCTCGCTGCGCAGACAAGCCTGCGCACACGCTCGATTAGTATAAGGTTTCAAAGCCTTGAAGTCAAGCGTTTTTCTGAGTAAAATCGACACATGAGCGATAAAAATAAAGGAAATCTTGCGCTGCTGATGACAGCGATATTATGGGGCACGGGATTTATAGCCCAGAAGTTCGGAAATGCAGTGATGCCGCCTATGACATTCAATGCGGTGCGGCAGCTTATGGCCGGTGCGGTACTGACGCCTCTTGTGCTGCACAGCCTTAATAAGAGCGGATATCTTGACCCGTCACGCAGTTCTGCAGCGGAAACAGGCAGAAGACGTAAAAGGGTGATCCTGGCAGGAGCTTTCTGCGGATTCTTTCTTATGGTAGGAACAGCTACTCAGCAGATCGGGCTTCTGACGGTGAGCGCCGGAAAGTCCGGGTTCATTTCATCCGTATACATAGTTTTTGTGCCTTTTTTCAGTGTGCTGATAGGACAGAAGGTGCGCATGCGCTCGGTAGTTTGTGTCATCATGGCATTTATCGGATTTGCGGTCATGAGCCTGAAAGGAGGCCTTGGAGGCGCTACACAAGGCGACTGGCTTACCCTGGTAAGCGCGGCAGGCTTCGCAGCGCAGATAGTCGCAGTCAACTGCTTTATCGACAAGGATAATGCAATACTGCTGTCTCAGCTCCAGTTCTTTTTCTGCGGGATCATGGGCCTGATCATCGCGCTTATAACCGAGGGCTTTGTGCCTGCGATGGTGGTTGCCGGGATCCCGGTCCTTCTGTACTCGACATTCGTGCCGACAGCAGGCGGTTATACGCTGCAGATCGTCGGACAGAAATACACTGACTCTTCAACTGCGGCACTCATAATGAGCCTTGAGGCCGTTTTCGCTGTGATATTCGGTGCGATCTTCCTGCATGAGATCATGAGCATCAGAGAGATAATAGGGGCAGCCATTATATTCGGAGCAACCATACTCGGCCAGCGCGAGTAGTATGGATGTGGTGTATAATAATTGCATAATATAAATCTTTGAAAGGGGATTGTCATAAATGAAATATGAAATCAAGAATCAACCGTTCACTGTTCTGACACTGCACATGGCACAGGGCGAGAGCATCAAGTGCCAGAGCGGCGCCATGGCCTGGATGACACCGGGCATCCAGATGGAGACAAAGACAGGCGGTCTCGGCGGCATGTTTAAAAAAGCGATCGTAGGAGAGTCTCTTGCGCTCAATCATTACACGGCGACACAGGAAGGAGAGCTTACTCTTGCAAAGCACAGCCCGGGAGATATCCTGATTTTCAACATAAGCGAGACACCGATCATCGCACAGAAGACATCTTTCCTCGCTGCGACTGAGGGCGTGAACATGGACATTTATCTGCAGAGAAGAGCGGCTGCCGGATTCTTCGGCGGCGAAGGCTTTCTCATGCAGAAGTATACGGGCAGCGGTTATGCATGGCTCGAGATAGACGGCTCTGTACAGGAGAGAGTGCTTGCTGACGGTGAACAGCTCATCATTGACAGCGGTTACGTAGCGGCCATGGAAGCTACATGCTCCATGGATATTCAGACTGTGAAAGGCCTCGCTAATGTGGTGCTCGGCGGCGAAGGACTCTTCAATACAGTTGTTACCGGACCGGGAAAGGTATGGCTGCAGACCATGCCTATCAATGCACTTGCAATGAATCTCTACGCCTACATGCCGCATCCAAGCAACTAAGGCAGCATATCCTCTTGATCACATTGATACACATCTGTGCCGGCCGTGACCGGCACAGCTTTTGAAACGGGGAACAGAATTGGAAAAGACAGACACGAACAACTACAGGGACTTTGAAGACAGACTCACCGCATTGGGCGAGAGCGAAATGGCCATGTTCCGCTTTCTCCTTGAAAGACCTGCCGGGGTAATACTGACTGTTGAGACAGACAAAATACTCGCGCAGCTTCTTGAGCGGGAGGGCTTTGCATTATGTGAGCCCGGTGATAAGGTGATCATGCCTGAGGAAGTCAGAAGGACATATGAAGAAGTCCGCTCCGACGAGCTCATCCTGAGGTGGCGCAAGCGTAACTGGATGTACAAATGCATAGAGGCGGGCAAGTACCTTTACGGCGTCATGACATATGATGCGCTGAAAGATTTGTTTGCCCTGAGATATCCCAATGCTGACATAGCGGAGATAATGGATATTTTTGACTCGACTCCTCTTTATTACCAATGGTTCACCGAACGCGGCGGCAAGCTGGTGCTGAACGGGTTTGAAAAGGATGACTATTACAAATACCTTGAACAGCAGGTCCAGGGTGATCTGCCTTTCTATGTGCCGACTGTGGAGGAAGTCGAGGAGCTATACGAACAGGGCAGCCTCATAAGCCGCGGGTCCCATCAGAAGCTGAAGGAATTCATAGAGGAGACTTTTGGCTGCGATCCTGACATCGCAGCACTGAAGGTGCATGATCTCTATGAGACAGTAAACAATCACATGCGCGTCAACGATGCTGTTGAGGCGTTCATTCATGGCGGTAGCGATCCGGAGGCTGAGGCAGCCGGCTCTTTCGAATTCAAATCGGACGAGGAGCGATTCAGATTCACGGAACTCTATATTGAGATGAGCAGGGACTGCCGCATAAGAGACAACCGCGGCCACGACTATTATGAAATGGTAGCGATAATGTCAGCAAAAGACCGCGCTTCCGCAAACGGAGCGGGAGGAGGTGCTTCCGCAAAGAACAGCGCGCAGATAAGGCGTGTAAAGATTGGCAGAAACGACCCTTGCCCTTGCGGCAGCGGTAAAAAATACAAAAACTGCTGCGGCCGCAGTTAAGAAATTCATTTTGTTTTACACAAGAAGCAACTGGTAAAAACAGGCGGCAGGCAAAGTATAAGCAGCAGGTACTTATTAAATCGCATAATAAAATAGGGAAGCATAGAGCGGGGTGTTCAGCAGAGCACCCCGCTTTAAAATGGAAAAGTCAGTCTGTAGTAGAACATTCCAACAGCTGAAATGGATTATCCTTATATGCCCTAAAAAGCAAGAGAATGATAAAAATTTTATTCCTCCATAAGCAATATTGCTGAGATAGGGAAAAAACGATTCAGCCAGGAGCGCTGTGAGAGCATGGCAGAGCTCCTCTTTTGAATGATTATTCAAAAAAATGATTAGTACTCTATATAAATCTGTCACCGGGGCCATGCTGATGCATTGTTATGGCGTGAACAGATCCGGATCCATCGAATCAGGAGGAGGGCGACAGTGAAAAAGTTTTCCCTGAATGCAGAGTTTCCCGACAGAAGGATAAAAATATTATTCCCCCAAGCTTAAAATGATGGGAAAAAGAAAAAACTTAGCGGTCTATAAATATTCAGTTCTGAATCGCGCATATAAGCAGGCCATTTGTCGCATGACAGGCGACCAGCCCCTTTTCTTAAAACGGTAATATGTGCATGCAAGGTAAAGAGCACAGAGCAATCAGCCCGGCGGAGGCTGCAGAACCGGAAAGGGAGGCAAAAAAATGGATAACAGAACCAATGAGAAAAAGGACAAAGTAGAAGTTGTATTCATCATGGACAGAAGCGGATCGATGGGAGGCCTTGAGGCGGACACGATCGGAGGGTTCAACGCGATGCTCGCGAAGCAGAAGGAGGAGTCCGGCAACATAATCTGGTCGACGGTCCTATTTGACCATATTTCTGAAGTGATCCATGACAGGGTACCGGTGGATAAAGTCAGGGAACTCGACAGCAATACATATTACGTCAGAGGAAGTACGGCGCTTCTGGATGCAGTCGGCGGAGCGATACATCATATCGGCAATGTGCACAAGTATGCAAGGGAAGAAGACAGACCGGCAAAAACGCTCTTTGTCATCACTACAGACGGCATGGAAAACTCCAGCGTCATATTCGACTACAGAAGAGTAAAGCGCATGATCGAGAGACAGCAGAAAAAGTACGGATGGGAGTTTATATTCCTCGGAGCCAACATGGACGCGGTAAGCGTAGCCGGCAGGATCGGCATAGCACCGGGAAGATCAGCGAAATTCCATAACGACAGGATCGGAATAGAGAAGAATTTCTCTGTAGTGTCTGAATCTGTGGCTAAGATGGCGAAAGGCTACACTCTCGCGGATGGTGAACTCGACGAGATACGCGCAGATTACGCATGCAGAGCTAAGTAAACAGCTAAGTGACAGCTGTAAAAAAGCATGCGGAAAGACAAAGCCTGTAAATAACAGAAGCTTTTTATGAAAAGGATAAGGTCCTGACAAAACTGTTATAGTGTATAATGATGGCAGCGTACTGCAAAGGTGCGCTGTCATAGCATTGGAGAGAAAAAATGGCACTGCAGATAATACGCAACAATATAATAAATGTAGAGGCGGATGCTATAGTCAACACGGCGAATCCCGCGGTTGGGGTCGGCAGAGGTGTTGATCAGGCGATCTATGAAGCTGCAGGCTGGGATGAGCTTCTTGAAGCCAGAGAAAAGATCGGTGAGATCCTTCCGGGAGAGGCGGCCTGGACGCCGGCATTTGACCTGCATGCAAAATATATAATCCATACGGTAGGACCGGCATGGCGCGGCGGCGGGTTTGGAGAGAGGGAGACTGTGGCTAAGTGTTACAGCGGATCGCTGGAACTGGCAGCGGAGCTGGGATGCGAATCCATAGCATTTCCTCTTATCGCTACCGGCACATACGGGTTCCCGAAGGATGAGGCGCTGCGCATAGCGATGTCGGAGATAAGCAGGTTCCTGTTCGCGCATGAAATGGAAGTGCTGCTGGTCGTCTATGACAAGGAGTCATTTGAAGTATCGGGCAAGCTGTTTTCGGATATAAAGTTGTTCATCGAAGACCGGGAAGCAGCGTACGACACGCTATTTCATTCGTATGGTCAGGAAGAAATATACCGGAGAGGCTTGCCGGAATCAGGGGGACCGGAGCTGGCTAAATCGGCCGGACGGAAAAGCGCTGAGAAGAATCTGCCGGAATCATCAGGCAGGAAAAGCGCTGAGAGGAATCTGCCGGAATCATCAGGCAGGCGGGGGCTTCTCTCCAGATTTAAAAAATCGAAGAGAACTGAAGAACCTGCTGAACGTACTCTCATGGAAGAGGCTCCTTCTATCGACGCCGAGTATGATCTGATGGCTGACGAAGCAGCTGCGGAATATGAGAAGTCATATTCGCAGACCCCTATGGAGTCGTTGGATCTTGAAATAATGCCTGAGCCGGCATATCCGCGGTCATATTCACCGGCATTTCCGTCAGAAGAGGAGTCGCTTGAGGAGCGCCTGAAGCATCTGGACAAAACGTTCCAGCAATATCTCTTTATGCTGATAGACCGCCGGGGTTTGAGCGATCCGGATGTATATAATAAGGCGAATATAGACAGAAAGCATTTCTCCAAGATAAGAAGCAATGCTGATTATACGCCAAGCAAAAAAACAGCTCTGGCGCTTGCCATAGCGCTCGAGCTCAGTATAGATGAGACAAAGGATCTGCTGGCCCGTGCCGGGCTTGCGCTTTCACCAAGCAAGACTTTTGACAGGATAATCGAGTATTGTATCGAGACGTCAAATT
The DNA here is from genome assembly GCA_017505405.1 of Mogibacterium sp. Classification (GTDB taxonomy): domain Bacteria; phylum Bacillota; class Clostridia; order Peptostreptococcales; family Anaerovoracaceae; genus Crickella. Next base: position 3,839 of record JAFVPI010000027.1, on the reverse strand, counting down.
ATGATATCTACGAGATAAACTGTATTTTATTCAAATATGATCAGCCGACTCTCGGCGCATAAAAGGAGAAGGATATGGAAATACTGAATGTTACATACAAGTGCAAAGAAGGAATGAGAGAGGAATTTCTCGAGGCGATCCTGGCCGAAGGCCTTGACGAAGCAAGCCGCGCTGAAGCGGGCAATATCAAATACGATTTCTATCTGGCTTTTGATGATCCGGACGAGCTGTTTCTCTTTGAAAAATGGCGTGATGCAGAGGCCGTCAAAAGCCATAATACAGAGCCGCATTTCAGGCGCTTTGGTGAATTAAAAGCAGAGTTTGTGCTCGAAACTGTGCTCGAACGTTATTCGAAGTAAAAAAGAAGGTTTCAGTGGGCAGATCGATAAAGGTTGTTGCTGCAATATTAATAGAAGGCGAAAGCTTTTTTGCTACCCAGCGGGGCTACGGAGCGTGGAAGGACTGGTGGGAATTCCCGGGCGGCAAGATAGAAGCCGGAGAAACTCCTGAAGAAGCTCTTGTAAGAGAGATAAAGGAGGAGCTTGATACCCTGATATCCGTAGACGATTTCCTTATGACCGTGGAGTATGACTATCCTGAGTTCCATATCTCCATGGATTGTTTCATTTGCAGCGTCATCAGCGGAGAGCTTACACTGCTCGAGCACGAGTCAGCGAGATGGCTTCCGCTCAGCGATCCGTGGCAGGTAAGATGGCTGCCGTCAGACATCGAAGTGATAAAGAAACTGACCGGAAGCGCAAAATAAAGGGAAAAGCATGGCAGACATATTCGATTATCTCAGATGGAGAGGTGATGTGCCTTTCACGGCAGATCCGTTCAACGAGGTTGATAACCTGGTTCTTTCTGAATTTGCTTACATTGATTTTGATGGAGTGCTTGGCGACAGCTTCAGAAAGACCGGTCTCAAAACGGCTGATGAGAGGTTTTTCGGGATGCATTCCCGTGACGAGGCCAGGCAAAGCATCAATCACATACAGAGGGCTCCTCTTCTCATGGATCACATGCTCAGCGGGATGCGTTTCTGTGACATGAAACTCACAAAATACGTGGATATACTCAGCACAGATAAAGAAATGCAGTTCGCGGCTGTGACCTGCCTGCTGGGTGACGGCAGCGCGTTTATTTCATTCAGAGGGACCGACAATACGCTGGTCGGATGGAAAGAAGATTTCAACATGAGCTATATGCCGGATTCAGATGGCCAGCTCAGTGCAGTAAATTACCTCAACGAGGTCGGAGCAAAAATCAAGGGGCCGATTCGTGTGGGAGGTCATTCGAAAGGCGGAAACTTCGCCGTATACGCTTCGGCATTCTGCAATAAAGAGGTGCAGGACCGCATAGTTAAAGTGTATACTAACGACGGACCGGGATTCCGCCATGAAGTAATGTCCAGAGAGGGATATAAAAATATTCTTCCGAAAGTCGTGAGCATAGTCCCTGATACATCCATCATAGGCATGCTGCTCACCAGCAGTGTGGATCACATAGTTGTAAAAAGCAGAGAGAAGGGAATTGCTCAGCACGATGCCATGACATGGCAGATCGAGCGGAACAGATTCGTGGTAAAGGAACCGTCCGCGCTGGGAGTGTTCATCAGACATTCGCAGCAGGACTGGCTCAGCAAGATAGATGACGAGTCCAGGGAACAGTTCGTGAATACGCTGTTTTCCATATTTGAAGCAACCGGAGCTTCTACTTTTGGTGAGATGAAAGAGAATAAACTGAAGTCTGTCGAAAGAATGCTGTCATCAATAAAGGAGCTGCCGAAGGAAAGGCAGGAAGAGCTGAAGACGATTGTGAGCAGGCTGATACAGAGCGGCCGGCAGGTAGCCAGAAGAAGACGGCTGAAATGATATGATATAGACCCTGATAAAAATCAAGGAGGGTATGACATGAGTGAGATCAATGACAATGATATGAAACAGGCGCTTAAGCAGGCGGAGAAAAGAGGCAGACGCAAAGGCTGGTTCGCCAGAATACGCACTTTTATTCTGGGCATTATAATCGGCATGCTTCTGCTTACTGCGTTTACTGCATACATGCACGGACTTGCGGTGAAAGATGCATTCAGGGCTCTTTTCACTATGGAGACTGCTGTGGAGAACCATGATCTTACGCTGATCAATCACCGGATCTTTGGATTCAAAGTGGCGGACTTTGCTGAAGCAGTGCTCGGTGACGAGGAGCAGCTCAAAAAGCTCGAAGTGTATTCGAGAGAGGTGTCCGATGTTGCAACTCTGACACAGGCAGGCCTGTTCAAAATAAAGGCGTTCTCAAAGTACCAGGTGATCACTTATAACGGTAAAGCGGTCTATACCGTCGACCTCAGCGGACTCACTGCAGACGATATAACACTCGACGAAGAGACAAAGACGGTGACCATGAAGGTGCCTGCTCCGGTGCTTGAACCTATCAACATACCGAGCGAGAACATTCAGTTCGGAGAAGTTGAGAAAGAGGCTTTCGCATTCGGCAACATAAAGCTGACACCTGAACAGCAGGCAGCGGTGGAGACTCAGGCCAAGGAGAGGATGCTTCAGAAACTCGAGGATGAGAACGTGATCGAGGATGCCAGAATGGCAGCGGAGCATTCGATCTGGGAGATATTCCAGCCGGTGATCTCGAATTTGTCTTCGAGGTACTCGCTGAAGATCGAATTCAAGTAGGGTCAGGCGTAACAGAAGGGACATCGACATGAGGAAATGCTACGCGATCTGTGATTTCTTATCAGAAGCAAACAAACAGCATATGCGTTCCGTTGCTGAGGAATGCGGATTTGAGATGGGGTTTTTTGAAAGCAGCGAGGAAGCGGCCGGAAAGATCGGAGATGCGGAAGTGGTCTACTGTGACGACGGAGAGCTGATGAGCGGGATGCCGCAGCTAAGGTGGTGCAACTCCGTTTCGGCGGGTGTGGGACACTTCCTTAAGAGCGGCGTATTCGATGGCGGAGATGTGCTGCTTACAAACAGCTCGGGAGCATACGGCCTGGCAATATCTGAGCATATAATCATGGTCACCCTGCTGCTGATGAGGCGCATGCCTGAGTACTTCAGGGCAGCCGCGGAGAGAGCCTGGATAAGGGATCTTAAGATCAGGTCGATAAAAGGCAGTGTGATAGCTATCGTCGGCACGGGCAATCTCGGACAGAATGCCGCGAAAAGATATAAAGCTCTCGGTGCAAAAAAAGTGATAGGATTCAGCCGCAGCGGGAGAGAGCGCGAGTTCTTTGACGAGGTGTACAGGATCGATGATTTTGAAAGCGTCCTGAACGATTGCAGCGTGGATGATCAGATAGACGTTCTGGTGCTCTGCGTGCCGGGAACTCCTGACAGCGAAGGACTGCTGAGCGCTGAGCGCATCTCGCTCCTGCCCGGCAAAACTTTCGTCATAAATGTCGGACGCGGCATGCTCATCGATCAGGAAGCGCTCATTGAGGCTCTGAATGAAGGCCGGATAGCCGGTGCAGCGCTGGATGTCATGTATCCTGAACCGCTTCCTGCGGATCATCCGCTTTGGACGGCAAGGAATTGCATAATCACACCGCATATCTCTGGCGATATGGGCCTTCCCGAGACGGTGGACATAACTGTGGACATATTCTGTGACAACCTCAGACGTTATGCGGACGGCAGAGACTTGACGCACCTGATAGATATACATGCGGGATACTGATCACTCAACAAGATACTGAAAGGAAGAAAGAAAAATGTGGGATCGCAAAGAGCTTAAAGCAAAGGGAAAGGCAGCTTACAATGCCAATAAGATAGCCTGCATAATCGCTGCGCTCATACTGATGATCGCCGGCGGAGTAGGCAGCG
>JAFVPI010000002.1 GCA_017505405.1 Mogibacterium sp. | reverse complement strand
TCCAGTTGCGCTGCATGGTCTTGACCTTATCAGGCCATCCCTCGAGCTTATCAAGGTTATCGAGCAGCCTGTCAGCATAATCCGTGATCTTCAGATACCACTGGGACAGATTCTTCTTTGTGACTTCAGTTTTGCATCTCTCGCACTTTCCATCCACGACCTGCTCATTTGCAAGCACGGTCTGGCAGCTAGGACACCAGTTTACAGGATTGTCCTTCTTATACGCGAGACCTTTCTTATAGAACTGGATGAAGAGCCACTGCGTCCACTTGTAATAGTCAGGCGTGCATGTGGCGACCCTGCGGTCCCAGTCATACGAAAGGCCCATGCTTGCAAGCTGCCTGTCCATCTCATCCATGTTGTCAAAAGTCCACTTTGCAGGCTCGGCATTATGCTGGATGGCAGCATTTTCAGCAGGAAGTCCAAAGGAATCGTATCCCATCGGATGAAGCACGTTGTAACCGGCCATCTTTTTATATCTGGCTATAACATCTCCGATCGAATAGTTTCTTACATGTCCCATATGAAGTTTGCCCGAAGGATATGGGAACATCTCGAGAACGTAGTACTTTTCTTTTGAGTCGTCCTCAACTGTTCTGAAAGCGTCTTCTTCAGCCCATATCTTCTGCCATTTGGATTCTATTGAAGTGAAATCGTATCTGTCGTTGCGCATTACATTACTCCTTGATCAGTCTACCAGTATGGATTCGCAGTCGCTCCATATCTTTTCGAGCGTATACTTGTCTCTGGTTTCGTTTGTGAATATATTTACAATAACATCTCCGCCGTCAACAAGTATCCATCCTGTGTCCGGTCTGCCGTCCTTGCTCTTTGGCTCTATACCAAATTCAGCGAATTTATCTTCAACATCATCTGCAAGCGCACCGAGCTGTCTGTCGGACGTACCCGTTGCGATAACAAAATAATCTGCAAATGATGATTTCTCAGCGATATCTATCATTACTACGTCTTTTGCTTTTTTTCTGCTCATCAGCTCTGCTATTGCCTGAGCGATCTCCTTACTTTCCATTCTTTGTCTCCTTTATTTTATTGAAAACCCAATCCCTTGCTTCCAGAGTATCCCGGTCTATCACCTTTCCTTTTGCAGTAAGGTCCCCTATGGTGTAATCCAGTATTTCGAGGCATGCCCGGTCAAGATCCCTGTATGCCAGATCCTGATAATAATCAAGATCGCTGTATGTTCTGTTGTCCTCCACCACATCCGCCACGAATATGACTTCATCAAGAAGCGTCATGTTCCTGCGCGCAGTGGTGTGATACCGGACGGAATCAAGTATCTCCCTGTCCGTTACCCCGAATTCGTTCTCCAGGATCGCCGCCCCGACCTTTGAATGAGCCAGAGCATTATTGCCTATAAGATCTTCAGAGAGACCGTATTTTCTGATATATGAGTCCATGGTCTCTGTATCGAAGTTCTTTGCCAGGTCGTGATATCTCCCTGCAAAGGCGGCTTTTTCGGCATCTGCTCCGTGAAGGCCGGCAAGCTTTACAGCCATATCTTCCACGCCCAGCGAGTGCCTGTAGCGGCTTTCCTTTAGATTGACCTTTATGAAATCCTCGAGAGAGTCTCTATCTGTACAGTTTATGCTCAATTATGTATTCCTCTACTCCCGGCGGCACGAGGCCACTGATGGACTTTCCTGCCTTAGCCAGCTCTCTTATCTCAGTTGATGAAGCGTCAACGGGAGGCATCTCCATTACGGTGATATCCGCTCCGTATTTTTCACGGAATGATTCTATGACCTTCATGCCTTCGGCATAGTCGGTATCCGGACGCCTCGCCGTGATAAGATGATAATTTTTCAGTATCTCTTCCCCTTGATACCAGGTATCCACCTGCACAGCAGAGTCAAAGCCGAGTATGAAGCACAGCTCGCCGTCAAGAAGATCATCCCAGTGTCTCAGTGTCTCGATCGTATAGGAAGGTCCTTTCCTGTTGAGCTCATACCGCGACAGGCAGAAAGCACTGTTCACTTTCAGAACAGTTTCTATCATGCCGCACCTGTCATGCCCGTCTGTTACCTTGCGGTCCTGTTTGAACGGGGAGATGAATGCGGGCATGAATATCAGTTTATCAAGTCCGCACTCCCTTACCGCGCTGTCGGCAAGGGCAACATGTCCGATGTGTATTGGATCGAAGCTGCCGCCGTATATACCGTACTTTTTCATTATTCCTCTATGAGCTCAATGCCGAGTTCCTCAAGCTGTCCGGCGCCTGCAGGAGCCGGTGCTTCGCATACCGGGCATTCAGCATTCTGGTTCTTAGGGAATGCTATTACCTCTCTGATGCTCTTTTCGCCGAGAAGCAGCATTACCAGCCTGTCAAGGCCGTATGCAAGTCCTGCATGCGGAGGTGCTCCGTACTTGAACGCTTCGATCAGGAAGCCGAACTTCTCCTGGCACTCTTCCTCTGTAAGGCCAAGCACCTTGAACATGCGCGCCTGAAGGTCCTTATCATGTATTCTCACGCTTCCGCCGCCGAGCTCAACTCCGTTGAGAACGATGTCATACGCATTTGCCTTGAGTCCGAGAATGTCTGTATCGAGCTTGTCAAGCTGGTCAAGCTTAGGCTGTGTGAACGGATGATGCATCGCCTTAAGATTGCCGTCTTCGTCCTGCTCGAACATCGGGAAGTCCACTACCCAGAGGAAGTTGAACTGATTGTCATCAAGCAGTCCCATGAGGCCTGCTATCCTGCGTCTGAGGAATCCGAGCGAGTCGTATGTGACCTTAGGAGTTCCGCTGACGATGAACACTGCATCTCCGTTTTCTGCTCCGCACCTGTCAAGTACAGCCTTGAGGTCTTCTTCGCTGAAGTACTTGCCGATCGATGAAGTTACTGCACCTCCGTCGTTCTTGATCCATATAAGACCGTGAGCGCCATAGTGCTTCACCTCGTTGGTAAGCTTGTCGATCTTTTTGCGGGAGAATTCAGCTGCTCCTCCCGGAACGCATATGCCTCTGATATCTCCGCCCTCAGCGAGATTCTTTGTGAACAGTTCAAATCCGCATCCCTCAAAGATGTCATTCAGCTTGATGAGTTCGATCCCGAATCTTGTATCAGGCTTGTCCGAGCCGTATCTCTCCATTGCTTCGTCGTAGGAAAGTCTTGGGAAAGGCGTCACAACATCCACGCCCTTGACTTCCTTCATGACTCTTTTTATGAAGCCTTCCTGAACTTCGATGACATCGTCAACGCCGGCAAATGACATCTCGAGGTCGATCTGGGTGAATTCAGGCTGCCTGTCGGCTCTGAGGTCCTCATCCCTGAAGCATTTTGCGATCTGCACGTATCTGTCCGTGCCTCCTACCATCAGCAGCTGTTTGAACATCTGAGGCGACTGAGGAAGCGCGTAGAAATAACCGTTGTGTACCCTGCTCGGCACGATATAGTCCCTGGCTCCTTCAGGAGTAGGTTTAATGAGTACAGGAGTCTCGACTTCGGTGAATCCCTGCTCATCGAAATAGTCGCGCGTGCACTTTACGATCTTATGTCTGAAAGTCAGATTTCTCTGCATTTTGTGCTTTCTGAGGTCGAGATATCTGTACTTGAGTCTCAGGTCATCATTTACGTTATCGTCGTCCTTGATATAGATCGGCGGTGTGTCTGATGTCGAATAGACTGTCAGGTCACTTGCGAACACTTCGATGTCTCCGGTCGGGATGTTAGGGTTTTTGGAACTTCTTTCCTTTACAACACCTTTAACACCAATGCAGTATTCACGGCTGAGACCTTTTGCCGCTTCGAGGACTTCCTCAGGAGCGTCCTCATTGAAAGTGACCTGTGTGATACCTGTCTTGTCACGTATATCTACAAAGACCAGACCTCCAAGGCTTCTTGCCTTGGCTACCCAGCCGTTTAGCACAACGTTTTTACCTTCATCGGCAAGTCTGAGCTCGCCGCACATATGAGTTCTCTTATAAAGCATCTGCGAGATCCTCCCTTCTGATCTTTGTTTGTTCTGATGTAGACATGTTCTTGAGAGTAATCTCTCCGCTTGCGACTTCATCGCCTCCTATGACAGCCGTATATTCGGCTCCAAGCTTATTGGCGTATTTCATCTGGCCCTTAAGATTACGTTCTTTTGTATCCATGTCCGCTCTGATCCCCTTTCCCCTCAATTCGTGGAGAAGATTCAGCGCGTATAGTTTTGCTTCATCGCCTATCCATGCCAGGAATATCTGCGGCGAAGGAGCAGCTCCGAAATCGTGGCCGCATGCTTCCATGAGGAGCAGAAGCCTCTCCTTGCCGAGTCCGAAGCCAACGCCCGGCATGTCAGGACCTCCGACTTCTTCTATAAGGTGATCGTACCTTCCGCCCCCGCAGACGGTGCCCTGCGCGCCGATCTTTGTAGTGATGAACTCAAAGGCTGTCTTGGTGTAGTAATCGAGGCCTCTTACAATCGAAGGATCTACGACATACTCTATTCCCATTGCATCAAGATAGGACTTGAGATCTTCGAAGTCACTGCGGCAGTCTTCGCACAGGTAATCGATCATCATAGGAGCGTCCTTGACAGCTTCCTTGTCTTCAGGCGACTTGCAGTCGAGTATCCTCATAGGATTCTTATCGAATCTCGATTTGCAGGTTTCGCACAGACAATCATATTTAGGTCTGAGATAGTCCTGCAGCACTTTCCTGTAGACAGGCCTGCACTTTCTGCATCCTACGCTCGAGATGTGAAGCTCTATGTCTTCAATGCCCATGCGTTTCAGAAAATCGTGTCCGAGCGCGATGATCTCCGCATCTGCCATCATGGACGGTGTGCCGAAATTCTCGATACCGAACTGGTGGAATTCCCTCAGCCTTCCGGCCTGCGGTTTTTCGTACCTGTAGCACGGGGTGTCATAGAATATCTTGGTCGGCTGTGTTTCCGCATAGAGATTGCTCTCTATGAAGGCTCTTACAGCAGGTGATGTTCCTTCAGGCTTGAGTGTGATACTGCGGCCGCCCATATCTTCGAATGTGTACATCTCTTTCTGAACTATGTCGGTCGTGTCTCCCACTCCCCTGTTGAACAGATCTGTAGATTCAAACACAGGCGTTCTGATCTCCCTGAAGCCGTATTCAGAGCATATCTTTGCCCACTCCTCTTCTATGTACTGCCACCTGTATGCATCCTGCGGCAGCATGTCCTTGGTTCCTTTTGGCGCTTTCATTGCCATCTTTTTTTATCCTTTCCTGCGGATCATTTATAGTATTCATTCTTGCGTGAGATCATCTCATCAAATCTCTCGCTGTATATCCTGTAATTGCTGACATTTGCTATGCGGTCGATCCTGTCTTCAGCCGGATGATACACCTTGCCGACAGCACCAGCCCCGAGACCGATGATGCTCTGCTTGTCTTCCATTATGCGTATGTTGTATATGGAATGCTTTCCCGGAAGACACCAGCCGACGTTCTCAAGGGCGCCTATCTGATGTTTTTGCCTGTAAATATAGTACGGTCTGTATCCGGCAGCGCTCAGCATTTTTCTCGAAAGATCGAGCATCCTGCTGACGGTGTCAGCATTTTTTCTATAGTATTCCGGATCGTTCTCCTTGAGTCTTGATCCGCTCTTTACTGACAGTGTGTGTATGGTTATGTTTTCAGCACCGAGGCTGATGATCTCTTTAAGGCTTGCTTCAAAGTCATCAGCATCCTCTTCCGGAAGTCCTGCTATGAGATCGGCATTGATCACATCGAAGCCTGTCTCCCTGGCTAGCCGGAATCCTTTACGGATATCATCCGAGCTGTGATCGCGTCCTATGAGTCTTAAAGTTTTGTCCTTCATTGACTGCGGATTGATGCTTATGCGTCTGATCCCCAGTCTTCTGAGAGTATCGAGTTTGTCTTTTGTTATAGTGTCAGGCCGCCCGGCTTCCACTGTGAATTCGAGTGATGAAGGATCCACGCCGTATGCTTCTGACACTCTGTTTATGAGGGCCTCAAGCTGAGCGCTGCTCAGTGTCGTCGGAGTCCCGCCTCCTATGTATATGCTCTCAAGCTCCGTTCCGTTTTCACCTGCGAGTCTGCCTGCATATGAGACTTCTTTAAGCAGGTTTTCCAGATAAGCAGCATGATCTTCAGCCGGAGCTACATTGGAAGCGAAGCTGCAGTATGCGCATCTTGTAGGACAGAACGGTATGCCTATGTACAGCGATGATTTTTCCCACGGGACACCGCTTACGTATGCAAGCTGGTAATCCGCTATATCTGCCAGAAGCGATGCTTTTGAGGTGCTCAGGAGATATTTCTCCTTCATTTCGCTTTCCATGCTCCCGATAGAAGTCTCGCGGCACATTTCAAGAGCAGGTTTCAGAGGCCTTACTCCTGTCAGAGTGCCCCATGGAGGTCTAATGCCCGTTATGGCTGAAAGGAGTTCATAAAACTCCCTCTTTATCTCTTCGCGGTCGTCACTTCCCTTTTCATTAATGAAATAACTGTTTTCACCGAGAAGATGGCCTACGGGTTTTCCGCTGTATGCTATGGTTTCAAAGCAGTCATCAGGGAAAAATACCCTGGCAAGCTCCATGAAGTGATAGTCATCTTCGGTTTTATTTATGTAGAACCTATACAAACGGATTAGCCCTCTTTTCGTATCCGATAGTCGTCGGCGCGCCGTGTCCCGGGTAAACGACCAGCTTTTCATCAAGAGTGTAGAGTCTTTCGCTGATCGACTTCACAAGTGTGTTCCAGTCGCCTGTCGGAAGATCCGTTCTGCCGACGCTGAGTCTGAACAGCGTGTCTCCTGTGAATATCTCCCTGTCAGTAGCGAAACACACGCCTCCTCCGGTATGTCCCGGAGTTTCGATCACCCGGAGCTCTGTTTCTCCGAGCCTGATTATGTCGCCGTCTTTCAGAAGCATCGACGGTTCAGGACAAGGATGCGGATAGCTGCGTATCAGCGCGATATCCTTTTCAGGAGCAGCGAATCTGACAGAGCTGTATTCTTCCACATACTCTTTTGCTTCAAGGAAATGGTCGTGATGACCATGCGTAAGAAGCACATATTTCAGATAAGCATTGTTCTGGATATCCATTTTGACATCAACGCCGTAATATCCCGGATCGATGATCGCCTTGAAGCCGGTTGCCTGATCTTCGATGAGATATGTGTTTTCTCCGTACATACCGTCCGGATAGCATTTTATATCAAGTCCCATGATATCCTCCTTATCTCGGCCTGAAGACTTTGATAACTCCCTCGACCTGTCTCAGCGCCGTCAGCAGCCTCTGTATCTGGTGCATGTCGGTGATCTCGACGGTCAGCAGAGTGTTGGTGGTTCCGGGTTCTCCCGGTGTGAGGTTGAGACCTACCACTTCAAGATCGTAGTCGTCGCAAACCTTTGATATATCCTTGAACAGGCCTTTCCTTTCTTCGGAAACGACCTGAATGTCTGCGTAATATTTTCTGTTTTCATTCGGTGAATCCCAGTTCACCTCTATGAGCCTGCCGCGGTCTTCCTCTCTGATGTTGCGTATGTTTGCGCAGTCAGTTCTGTGCACGGTTATGCCCTTTCCCTTGGAAATGTATCCAATAATGGAATCTCCCGGAACAGGATTGCAGCAGGTGGCTCTTCTGATCAGAAGATTGTCTGCGCCTTTTACTATGATGCCGTTTTCAGATTGTCCGGATGACCTTGTGGCCGGTTTCTTTTTGACTTCGATCTGCTCCGGTTCTTTTTCCTTGATCTGATTGTCAGCTTCGTAGTATTCGATCAGCTTCTGACCAAGCTTCGAAACGGTGCTTCCGCCTCTGGATATCTGCAGGAACAGCTCATTTACGCTGCTGCAGTTGAAGTCCTTGGCAGCTTTGAGAATATATGCATTCTTTGTGACCAGAGCAGGATCATAGCCCTTCTTTTTTATGTAATTGTTTATATTTGTACGGCCCTTGCTGACATCGTTGTCCTTGTCGGCTTTTCTCAGCCAGTTGCGGATCTTGTTCTTTGCGCCTGATGTCTTGCACTTCTTGAGCCATTCAACGCTAGGACCGGATGAGTTCGCTGATGTTACGATCTCGACGATGTCGCCGTTCTGAAGAGGATGATCTATGGTGACCATCTTTCCGTTTACTTTCGCTCCGACACATCTTATGCCGACATCCGTATGTATCTTGAATGCGAAGTCGAGCGGAGTGCTTTCGGCCGGAAGCTCAATAACGTCTCCGCCGGGGGTAAATACAAATACCTGATTATCGAACAGATCGACTTTTACGGTATTAAGGAATTCCACCGAGTCATCGGCTTCCTTCTGCCACTCGAGCGCCTGCCTGAGCCATGCAAGCTTCTGTTCACTGTCGTCTACAGCGCCTGAGACCTTGCCCTCTTTGTATTTCCAGTGTGCAGCGATACCATACTCTGCTATGCGGTGCATCTCGTAGGTCCTGATCTGGATCTCGAAAGGTTCTCCGTTATCTCCCAGCACAGTCGTATGGATGGACTGATACATGTTAGGCTTAGGCATCGCAATGTAGTCCTTGAATCTGCCGGGGATAGGTTTCCATCTGTTATGGACAAGACCGAGCGCTGCATAGCAGTCCTTCACGCTCGACACAAGGATCCTTACAGCGAGGATGTCGAAGATCTCATCGATCTGCTTCTGCTGCACGATCATCTTGCGGTATATGCTGTAGAGGTGTTTTGACCTTCCCTTTACATCATGCTGAATGCCTGCCTCGTCAAGAATGTTGGAAATGGTCCCGGTAAGAACCTTGAGATTCCTTGCGTACTCATGTTTTCTCCGGTCTACAGCCGCCACGAGCTTTTTATATTCGAGCGGATGCAAGTATTTGAGAGCGAGATCTTCAAGCTCGAACTTTATGCTGAATATACCGAGCCTTCCGGCCAGAGGAGCATAGATCTCAAGGGTCTCCATCGCCTTCGTAGTACGCTTGTTAGTCGGCATGTACTCGAGCGTGCGCATGTTGTGAAGCCTGTCTGCCAACTTGACAATAAGTACTCTTATGTCTTTTGACATGGCGAGGAACATCTTTCTGAAATTCTCGGCCTGAGCTGCCTCGCTCGAGTCATAGCTTATGTTTGTGAGCTTTGTTACACCCTCTACAAGGTCTGCTATCTTTTCATCGAAATCCTCTGCCAGCTGCTCCCTGGTATATCCCGTATCTTCTATCGAGTCGTGAAGAAGACCTGCAATGACCGTCTCATTATCCATGCCAAACTGAGCCAGTATCTTAGCTACTGCTATCGGATGGATAATATAAGGTTCTCCGCTCTTACGAAATTGCCCGTCGTGTAATTTACGGGCAATCTCGTATGCTTTGATAATGACAGAGTCATCGTATTTCGGATTGATCTCGGTCATATCCCTTATGAACTTTTCAGTTGACAGGTCAATTACCTTAGGTGCAGCCATTGCGTCTCCTGATTTGCAATAAGAGATCCTAGAGTCTTATTCCTTCGTCGTCTCTTCTCTTTGCAGATTTCTTTCTCTGCTTATCTGCCTTTGCCTTGTTGTCTTCGTACTTGGATATTCCCTCTTTCTTTGTCAGCTCATAGAATACCGGGCTGCAGAGGAATATCGATGAGTAAGTACCTGTAAACACACCGATCATCAGAGGGATGAGGAACGATCTGAGTTCCGATGAAGCCATGATGAACAGCGGGATCATTACGATCAGTGTTGTGAGCGATGTCATGAGCGATCTGGACAGCGTCTGATTGATGCTCGTATCGATGAGCTGGATGCCCTGTTTACGCTTGAAGAACTTTGAGTTCTCCCTTATACGGTCGAATACTACGATCGTATCGTTTATCGAGTAACCTACGACAGTAAGGATACCCGCGATGAACGGGTTGTTGATTGTTATACGGAATATCGCGTAGAACGAAAGCGCTACGAGCACATCGTGCGCGAGGCCTGCCACAGCGGCAAGTCCGTACTGCCAGTTCTTGAATCTGAACCTGATGTATACGAGCATGCACAGCGCAGCGATGAGGATCGACTTAGTAGCGTTCTTTCTGAGGTCTTTTCCGACTGTAGGTCCGAATTCCTCAGATGCGAGCACATCATCATCCTCGAATCCGTATTTATCCTGAAGTGTCTTCACTACAGCCATACGGTCATCTGCTTTGAGGTCTTTAATGGTCCTGATGATGATCTGTGAATTGTTGCCGGATGCATATACGATAGTCGGATCAAGATCATATTCAGCGATCACATCCTTGACCTCATCGATATCCACTTCCTGACCGAGTTCGATCTGCATCATTGTACCGCCGGTAAAGTCGATACCATAGTTGAAGCCTTTGAATGCGAATGCTGCGGCTCCGATGAGGATGACAGCAAGGCTCAGTGCATAGAACTTCTTTCTGTTTTCGATGAACTTGATATTGAAGTTCCGGCTGAACTTCGGAGTTCCGTCTTCCTTTACACCGAACATCGAATTCGTTCCGAACTTTTCGCTTTCAGCAAGAAGATTCACGAACAGCTGTGTGATGAACACTGCTGTAATAACGGACATTACAGTACCGATCATCAGTGTAAGTGCGAATCCCTTGACTGAAGTAGTTCCGAAAATATAGAGCACGAACGCTGCTACAAGTGTTGTCGTCTGTGAGTCAACAACGGTGGACAGCGCTGCGCGGTATCCCATGTCTACTGCAACTCTTATGGACTTGCCCTTCTGTATCTCTTCACGGATCCTCGTGAAGATGATTACGTTGGAGTCAACAGCCATACCTATGGACAGGATGATACCTGCGATTCCCGGGAGTGTGAGTACGGATCCCATGCCTACCATGATCCAGAGCACGAGCTGTATGTAAAGCAGCAGCGCGAGGTCAGCGATCAGTCCGAGCATTCCGTATGCAACTACCATCAGGATGAGCACGAGTCCGAGACCGATCGCGCCGGCCTTTACAGAAAGCTGGAGAGCATTGGCTCCGATCGTAGCAGTCTGCACTGACGAGTTGATCTCTTCAAGATTAGCCGGAAGAGCACCGCCTCTGATAAGTGCCGAGAGCTGTGATGCTTCTGTCTCACTGAATCCGCCGTTTCTGGTGATCTCGCATGTTCTCGAATTGATCTTCTCATGTACGAGCGGTGCTGAGATGACTTCATCATCAAGAGCAATGACGATAGCAGTCTTGTCTACAGGATTGCCTTCCTCGTCTGTCATGGTGGCTTCTACTTCGCCCTTGTAAGCTTTTTCCGTAGCTTCAGCGAAGAGATTGCTTCCTTCGTTTGTGAAGTCGATCGTGATCTTATACCCGCCGTTCTGGGTATCATTTGCCATCTGAGAGTCGCTTATGCCTTCACCTGTAAGGGCAAGCGTTCCGTCTGCAAGGAAGAACTGCAGCTGGGCTGTACGGCCTATCTGCTCTATGGCTTCCTGTGCGTTCTCAACGCCCGGCATCTCTACTCTGATGCGTCTGTCACCTTCGATCGATACCTGCGCCTCGCTGATTCCCATGGCGTTGACACGGTTCTCGAGTACGCTCTTTGTCTGATTCATGATCCCTGCCAGCTCAGTGCCGGTCTCAGGGGTATCTGCTTCAAGCAGAACATAGACTCCGCCGTTGATGTCGAGTCCATACTTGAGCTGCTTTCCGAGATTTCCGAAATTGCTTCCAATGCCGAAAAATGATATCAGCCAGGATGCAATGAGCAGCAGAACGATCAATACTGCAAATACTTTTCTTCTACCTGTTTTCTTTGATTTCATATCTCCTAAATACCTTTCAATTATTAGTCATATTTCCAAAAAAGCGCAAAATACGACATTAAATAATTATTCAATCTATTGTACTCGTTTAAGCTTTATTTTTCAATGAAAAAAGCACATCCGAAGCGCTTTCGGATGTACTTATTTCAGTTCTTTTCTGATGCGTTTTATTCAGCGTCGTCTGATTTTCTGCTGAGCTTTTTAGGAGTGACCTTTTTGTCCCTTGAAGGTGCTTTCTCCTCTTCTGCTTCCTTAGCAGCTTCCTTTGCGGCAGTCTTTGCTGCAGCGTTCGGATCCTTAGCGCTGACGCTTGCAATAGCAGACTTGAGGAACTCGATCTTGTTCTTTCCGGCGGATGTTGAGATGATGACGGATTTTTCGTTGATCTTCTCTACCTTGCCGATGATCCCTCCGATAGTGATGACTTCATCGCCTACACAGAGAGAGTCTCTCATTTCCTTGTCAGCTTTTTCCTTTTTCTTCTGAGGTCTGATCATCATGAAGTAGATCATGGCGATCAGAAGTACCATCAACACTAAACTGAATGCAGGACTGCTTGGATTCATAATACCCTCCTAAAATGAACTGTTAAAGATTTGGTGCCGGCGGTGGGGGTCGAACCCACACGATATCACTATCACGGGATTTTGAATCCCGCGCGTCTGCCAATTCCGCCACGCCGGCATATGGCAATTTTGGCTAAAAAAATGGTGTGGATGACTGGACTCGAACCAGCACGGTTTAACCCACATGGCCCTCAACCATGCGCGTCTACCAATTCCGCCACATCCACACGGCACTTATGGATTATAACCATCTTCAAATCATTTTGCAAGGCATAATCCAAAAGTTTTTTAAAAATATATTTTTATTTATTGCAGGCCGTAAGATCTCAAAGTTCTGTCAACTGATTCCCTGAGCTCATCCAATGTGCCGTTATTATAAATCACATTATCAGCAAGCCTGACCTTTTTTTCTTCCCCTTCCTGGGAATCCATAATAAGATCGATCAGTGAATCATCGATCCCGTCCCTTTCCATTATTCTTCTTTTGCGGATCTCATAGTCAGCAGTCACGACCCATACAGCATCGTAGTCATCTTCGCTTCCGGTCTCAAAAAGCAGCGGGATATCAAAGAACAGCACCTTGTCACCGCTTGCCGCCCTCTCCTTTTTTATGGCTTCTATGTCTTCAAGAACGACTTTAGTAGTGCCTTCCTCGAGAACGCTTTTCCACGATGGATCTCTGAAAACCAGGTCTCTCATCGCAGCCCGGTCAAGACTGCCGTCCTCAAGAATAAAAGAAGGTCCGAAATGCTCCAGGATATAAGGCATGGCCTTGCCGCCCGGCGCTGTCATTTCGCGTGACATCCTGTCTGCATCAACAACGGTGTATCCCTTGCTTATGAGATAGTTTGTGACTTGTGTTTTACCGGAGGCTATTCCGCCGGTTATTGCTATATTGATCATTGCTCTGCTCCTTTATTTCAATTCATACCAGGTCTTGCCCGTATGTATGTCGCATACCAGGTCCACGGCGAGGTCGGCTGCTTCCATCATGCATTTTTCGAGGATCTCCCTGACATCAGCGGCTTCGTTTTCAGGTCCCTCCACTATAAGTTCATCGTGTATCTGCAGGATGAGTTTTGACTCAAGTCCCTTTCTGCGCAGTTCAGCAGACACAGAATTCATGGCGATCTTGATTATGTCAGCCGCAGTACCCTGGATAGGTGTGTTCATCGCAAGTCTCTTTGCCAGCTCCCGCTCCATGAATTTACGCGAAGCGAATTCAGGCAGTTTGCGGACCCTTCCGAAATGCGTTCTGATCTCGCGTGTCTCCTCACCTGTTTCTATCTGTTTATCCAGATACTTCTTTACCGCAGTATGCTTTGCGAAGTACTCATTGATATAGCGCTGGGCATCGCTCCTTGTAATATTAAGACTCTCTCCGAGCCCGAAGCCGCTCATTCCATATACAACACCAAAATTAACAGCCTTGGCCCTGGTCCTGTCGAGCGCCGTTACTTCATCTTCAGGTATATCGAATACTCTTGAAGCAGTCGCTCTGTGTATGTCCTTGCCAGCGCGGAAATCTTCTATAAGGGACTCATCTCCGCTCAGCGCCGCAAGTATCCTGAGCTCTATCTGTGAATAGTCTGAACCCGTAAACAGCTTTCCGGCATCTGCAACAAAAGCCTTGCGGATCAGTCTTCCGTACTCATCACGTATAGGTATGTTCTGAAGATTAGGCTCCGTGCAGCTGAGTCTGCCGGTAGCAGCAACAGTCTGCATAAAATGAGGCCTTACCCTGCTGTCCGGTCCTATAAGCGGAAGCAGGCCGTCAACATAAGTGCTCCTGAGCTTTGCAAGCTTTCTGTACTCAAGCACATCGGTAACTATCTTATAGTCATCCCTGAGCTTGTCCAGCACATCAGCGGCAGTTGAATACGAGCCGCTCCTGCCTTTTCCGCCCTTCGGATAAGGTATCTTAAGATCTTCGAAGAGCACTGCTCCGAGCTGCTTCGGCGAGTTGATATTGAAAGTCGTCCCGGCCCCGGCATAGATTTCCGCCTCGAGACCGGCGATATTTTCTGTCAGTTCGTTTCCAATTTCCGTCAGGATTGCAGGTTCGCACTTTATGCCTTCAAGTTCCATCCGGGCAAGTGTCATGACAAGAGGCATCTCGCATTCATCAAAGAGCTTTTTCAGTCCGTTTTCAAGAAGCGCCTTGCTCTGCCCCGGAAAGATCTTCGAAACATAGAAGGCCCTTTTCAGCAGATCCTCAGGAGCAATTTCAAGCGAATCATATGACACCTTGTCATCCAGGAATGCGGATTCCGTCTCCTTTGCTGCATATCCCGCATATCTTAGAAGCATCTTGTCAGCTGTGTACTTCTGCCTGTTTGCGTCGAGAAGATACTCGGCTATCATCACATCATAAAACGGTTCAATATCTGCGTCCGAAACGGAAAGCATTGAGTAAAGAATGCGCTTGAGTCCGCATCCGATCAGTTTGTAAGTCTTTTCTGCGATCTGATCCACGGTTATGGAGCAGTCCATAGGAGTAAGCTCCCTTATGCAGGCCAGCTTTTTATCCTCACTGTATAGACATATGGCTCTTATTTCAGGATCTCCGGTATGGTTCGCATCAGCGGCCGCCTCTATGTACACTTCGCTTCCTTCTTTGACTTCTGCAAAAAAGCCCTCCAGATCTGTACGCTTCAGCAAAGCAAATTCATTGTCAAAATCAGTTGAAGCGGAAGCTCCCGGCATATCCTCGCCGGCAGGCATTCCTGCCTGCAGTTTTTTGATGAATGAATTGAACTCAAGTTCCGTATAAATGGCTATCAGTTTTTCCATATCCGGTTCAGTAAGTTCAAGATCATCCCATTCAAATTCAACAGGAGCCTGAGTATTGATGGTCGCAAGCCATTTTGACATGCGCGCGACTTCTATGTTGTCGCGCAGTTTCTCGCCCATCTTCCCCTTTATCTCATCTGCGTGATCAATAAGGTTTTCAAGCGTTCCATACTGTTCGAGAAGAGCGATCCCCTTCTTTTCTCCAATGCCCGGAACGCCCGGTATGTTGTCTGAGCTGTCACCCATCAGGCCCTTGAGGTCGATGAACTGCTCAGGCGTAAGGTTGTACCTTTCATGCATCGCGTCAATATCATAAAGGTCAAACTCACTCATTCCGCGCTTATTAATAAGCACATTCACATGAGGTCCTATAAGCTGAAGTTCGTCCTTGTCTCCGGAGATGACCAGGGTATCGAGTCCGTCTCTTTCTGCTCTGGCTGCCACGGTACCGATGATGTCATCGGCTTCGTACTGCGGAACTTCAAGCACAGCTATGTTCATGGCGTTCAGAACATCGTGCAGAAGCGGTATCTGAGACAGGAGTTCGGGCGGGGTCTTGAGCCTTCCGGCCTTGTAGTCCTTGTAAACATCATGCCTGAACGTACCGCCCTTAAGGTCGAATGCTACAGCTATGTGTGACGGCTCATAGTCCTTAAGTATCTTTCCGAGCATATTAACAAAGGCAAACACACCCTGGGTATGCATGCCTTTGGAAGTTACCATTGGTCTCATTGCAAAGTATGCTCTGAAAAGCAGACTGTTGCCGTCAATGAGAATCAGTTTCTTCATGTTTTTTCTCCGGTTTTACATGTCTCTTGCAGCAGGTATGCCGTATGCGCTTTCTGCAGACATTGCACCATCTATGATAGCATACTGCATCACATCTGTTGCGAGTGCAGCAAATGCATCAAAGTTGACCTGCTGTTTTCCTGTTGCAAGTACAAATACTGTATCTCCATCAAGTGTGCCATGGACAGGCTTGATGGCTCTTGCATATGCGTCATGAAGGATAGATGCAAGTTTGTTGGCCTGAGACTTTGTCAGGGCAGCATTGGTAATGAGGCAGGATATAGTTGTGTTGAACACAATGTCATATCCCATTTCCTCCCGAGTAAGAACGACCGGTTCCTCTTCTTCTGTCTCTTCAGTCTCTTCCGGTGCTTCCTCAGCGAACTCTTCTGCCGCTTCTTCTGCGATCTCCTCAGCAGGTTCTTCTGTGAACTCTTCTGCTGTTTCTTCAGCAGTTTCTTCAGGGATCTCCCCGCAGACCTCCTGTGCAGCCAGTTCCTCTGCCGCTTCTTCTGCTGTTTCTTCAGAAATCTCTATGTCAGGT
>JAFVPI010000026.1 GCA_017505405.1 Mogibacterium sp. | reverse complement strand
TTGTGTTAAGATCTCCGAAGATCTTTTCCATTAAACCCATAGATATATCATCCTTTCTATCGAGCCGCGCGACCGGAGGCTATCCCGCCCGGAATCGCGGCTTACGACATGTTATTACCGATCTGCAGTCATTACGTTACAGCCCTGTGCTTTCCGATCCTTTGCAAAACACCCGCAATCAATTCCGGAAGGGATACTCCGGCTCAGCTGCGGCTTGCTTCAGAAGAGTATCAGTCCTCGTCTTCAGGTTTGTCCTTGACTGTTATGCGCGTCATGAGTGCGCGCCTTGCATCGGCCTTTGTTACCTTGACATGGAATAATTTATGCCTTGATTCATAGTCGAACTCGTCGCCCACCTTTGGCAGCCTGTCGAGCTCTATCATCACCCATCCGTTGACGGTCGTTGCGTCCGCCTCGATCTCCTCATCGAACAGCTCAAAGAAATCCTCAAGATTTGCGCCTCCGGCGACCATGTATACATCATCGCCTGCAGGCCTGACATCACGCGAAGTGACAGCATCATGCTCATCGTAGATATCGCCGACTATCTCTTCGATTATGTCTTCGAGTGTTACCAGTCCGGTCGTGCCGCCGTATTCATCCACAACTATCGCTATGTGGGTCCTCTTGGCCTGCATTTTCTTGAGCAGAACGGCGGCCCTGAGTGTTTCTGCAACATATGCCACCGGCTTTATGATCTTTTCGGTGTCCTTTATAGTCTTTACATTGTTGTTATAAAGATCTTTCTGGTTGATGACACCTATGATGTTGTCGAGGTCATCCTCATATACCGGCAGTCTCGAAAGACCTGATTCCTTGAAAACGTTCTTGATCTCTGCGACAGGTGTTCCTCTTTCAACTGCCACGATATCCACTCTCGGAGTGAGTATGTCAATGGCTTCAATATCGTTGAACTCTATCGCATTGGCAATGAGCTCGCTCTGCTCCTCGCCTATTGCTCCGCCGGCTTCAGCCTCCTCGACTATTGTGAGCAGCTCGTCCTCACTGAATTCCGGCTCGTCGTTTTTCCCAAATACCTTTTTGAGAAAGATCTTGAGTCCGTTGAAGATAAATGTCAGCGGTGTAAGGATGAATATGAGCGCCCTGACAAACGGCGTCAGAAAGAGAGCTACTTCCTCGGCGTACTCCCTGGCGAGGATCTTCGGGGAGATCTCGCCAAGCACGAGTACGAGCACTGTGACCATGATGGTGGCGATGGTCGGACCTATCTTTGCTCCCCAGGTCATGATTCCGTACACGGTGGCGACGGTCGTCATGGTAATGTTGGATATTGTGTTTCCGACCAGCACCGCTGTGATCAGCCTGTCGAAATCCTCACACAGACTCAGAGCATGCGCCGCACGCTTGTTGTCGTCAGCCGCGAGGTTCTTGAGCTTGATCTTGTTGGCTGAGCTGAACGCCGTCTCGGTAGCCGAGAAGAACGTTGAGCTCAGCGTAAGAAGTATTATTGCTATAAGATATCCGTTCATTATTCCTTTCCGGTGATCTCCCAGTCGATGGTGGTATCGATCTCAGGAGTCTCGTAGTTTTCATTATCGTATGTCAGATACGCCTTGGCAGTGTATCTGCCCGGAGCGATCGCTCTGTTGTCCCTGTATCTGACAGCGATCTGCCATGGAACACCTTTCAGTGTGATGTGCTTTTCTGTGCCGTCATATTCGAAAGGCTCCTCATAATCCCATCTGACCGCCGAGGTGTCATGTTTAGCTTTCAGTATCCTCCACTTGAGATCAGGTATCTCAGCGGCCTCGCAGTTACGTGTGTCATAGATTAGTCTTGCCCTTGCGGTGTATGTGCCGGCGTTGATCTTGCTGTTGTCGGTGTAAACGACCTCTATGTCTTCAGGAACGCCCGTGAGTTTCACTTCCTTGACCTTGTCGTCATATACGAAGACAGTGTCATCGTCGTAGTCCCACTTCACTTCCGAGAAATCGAGCGGCTTCTTGGCGATCCTCCACCTGAGCTCAGGTACCGAAGGAGCATCATAGTTCTCCTTATGCTTGTATCTGAGTTTTGCCTCGGCGGTGTATCCGCCTGCGTCGACGCCCTTGTTGCCTACATAGGAATCGACTCTGACGCCCTCAGGCAGGCCGACCAGTCTTACGCTCTTTTCCTTGCCGTTATAGACAAACTCTTCTTCATAATCCCAGTGTACTTCGGACATGTCGTAGCTCGCCTTGTCGATATGCCACCAGCATCCGCTCACAGGGGCCGGGGTCTCGAAGTTGACAGGATCCTTTGCCTCTACAACAGCCATGGCTTCATACTCGCCGGAGTTCACGGCCCTGTTGTTGCTGTAGGTCACCTTGACTGTGTCAGGAAGGCCCTCAAGCTCAACGCACTTCTCCTCGTTGTCGAAGGTGAAAGGTCCCTCGTAATTCCAGTGGACTCCGCTCATATCGATAGGAGCTTTCAGTATCTCCCACTTGAACGGCGGAAGCTCGCGCTCTGTGTAGTTGCCCGGCTCTCTGTTCACGAGCTTGGCAGTCGCATAGTATACACCTGCATCGGTCGCAGTTTCGCTCTGATAAATAACATCGAATCCCTCAGGGATACCCGCGAGATATGACTCAGGAACCACTCCGCGCAGCTTTTCGAAGAATCCGAGCTGACGGGTCTTTGTAGCTATGCAGACGCTCTTAGGCTTGCCGTCATACATATACGGGCCATCGTATACCCACTCCACAGCGTTTGTGTCAACATCGACAGCAGCAGGTGCGATGCTCCACTTGCAGCCTCCGAAGGTAGGCTTATCATAGTTTTCAGCGTCATATTCCAGTTCTACCGAAGCTTCATATGAGCCTGCGTCAGTAGCTGTGTTTCCGGAATAAACAGGCGTGATCCCCTCAGGGAGTCCTGAAAGTTCTACAGTCTTAGGGCTTCCGTCAAATGTAAATCCCGTAACACCCTGCCATGCAGCCTTCGACATGTCGTAAGTCGCCTTGCTGATGCTCCACTCACATCCGCCCATCTCAGGTGTGTGATAGTTGTCAGCATCATACTGTAGATCAACCGATGCGCTGTAGTTGCCGACATTGACTGCTGTGTTTCCGTGGTATACAGGTGTTATTCCCTCAGGGAGTCCTGCGATATATACAGACTTTTCGCTTCCGTCATATACGGACTCGAATATTCCTTCCCATCTTGCGCCGGACATATCATAGTATGCCTTTACGATGCGCCAATCGCAGTCCTTGATGGATGTGCCGTTATAGTTTGCCGGGTCGCTCGGCGTAAGCTCGGCATGCGCAGTGTAAGTACCGGCTGCCGCTGCCGTATTGCCTGTATATTCAACATTAAGCGATTCCGGAACACCCTCGAGCTTTACTGTCCTTGTCTCACCGTTATATACATATGCGCGTGAGTAATCCCATCTCAGTCTGCGGATGTCAGGATCAGCTTTCTCAATCGCCCAGTCGCAGCTCATCTCTTCAGGGACATTGAAGTCAGCAGTGTCAATGCCGAATCTTGCAACAGCTCTGTAGCTGCCGGCGTTTACAGCCGTATTGCCTTCATAGCTGACGCTCACTCCCTCAGGAATGCCGGTCAGCTGTATCCTCTTAGGCGTGCCGTCAAATACGTAGCTGCCGTCATAATCCCATGCAGCTCCGCTCATGTCGTAGTCAGCCTTGTCGATGCTCCAGTCGATCCTGACCGGATCAGGAGCCTTGAAGTTGTCATCAGATGTCACAAAGCTGGCTGTAGCGGTGTAATTGCCGGCTCTGTCAGCACTGTTCTCGTTATATGATGCAGTCACATTCTCAGGCAGTCCGCTAAGCTCGATGGTTTTTCTGCTTCCGTCATATTTGAAGCAGCCCGGTTCATAATTCCAGCTGGCCGCAGACAGATCATAGTCGGCTCTTTCGATCTCCCAGTCGCAGTCTGCAACCGAAGGAGTGTTGTAGTTAGCCGGATCGGAAACAGTAAGGGTCGCTTTTGCGGTGTAGCTTCCGGCTTCCTTGCCCTCGTTGCCTGTATAGTCAGCCTTGATGCCGTTCGGGAGCTGCTCGAGCATTACGCTCTGCTGTCTTCCGTTGAACACCTTAGGACTGCTATAGTCCCACCTGACCGCTGACATGTCGTAGTCAGCCTTGACGATCTGCCACTTGCAGCTCTCGATCACCGGCTGATTGTAGTTGTATGTGTCATAAGGGATCAGCTCCGCAAATGCCTCATACGAGCCTGTATCAGCTGCCGCATTGCCGGAGTATACAACTCTGACTCCCTCCGGAAGACCTCTGAGAGATACCTCATGCATCCTTCCGTTATAAGTGAACTCGCCTTCATAGTCCCAGGAAGCTCCGGACATATCGTATTCGGCCTTCCTGACCTCCCAGTCAAGTTCCATTGGCTCCGGAGTATTGAAGTTGCGGCTGTCGGCAGCAGTGAACGAAACACTTGCCTTGTATGAGCCTGCATCGCGCGCAGTATTGCCTCTGTATGAAGGCAGGACGCCCTCAGGCAGTCCCTTGAGGACCACTCTGAACTCGCTTCCGTCATAAGTGAAAGGCTTATCATAATCCCAGCGGACGTGGCTCATGTCGTAATCGCCCTTTTCGATCCTCCACGTAAGGTTCTCAAGCCTTGATTTTGTAAGGTTTTCAGTGTCTTCAGGAATGATCTCGGCAGCTGCTACGTATGTGCCGGCCTGATTGGCCTTGGTGTTGCTGTATTTTACAGTTGTGCCTTCCGGTATATTTCTGGCAGCGACCGTCTTCTCCTTGCCGTCATAGATGAACGGTTCATCATAATCCCAGTTGACAGCCGATATGTCTACCGGAGTCCTTTCGATGACCCAGTGGCAGGTTGCTATTTCAGGCTTTCTGTAGTTCTTCTCATCGTATTCGAATCCTGCTCTTGCAGTATATTCGCCCGCAGTAAAGGCCTCGCTGCCCTCGTACTCAGGTGTGAGCCCTTCAGGCAGTCCTGTCAGCCTTACGCGCTTTGTCTCGCCGTCATACGAGAATTCTCTCTTCTCCTGCCATCTTACCTCGCTCATGTCGAACGAAGCCTTGTCGATGTTCCAGCCGAGCATCATGTCAGGGATATTGTCTTCATAATTATCTGCATCCACTACCCTGAACTTTGCAGTCGAAATATATGCGCCGGCATCGGTTGCCGATTCATTGAAATATTCTGCACTCACTCCGTCAGGGAGTCCGACTACTTTTACGGTCTTAGGGCTGCCGTCATATACGAACGGCTCATCATAATCCCAGTGAGCTTCGCCCATGTCGAACTTTGCCTTGGCGATGCCCCATGAGTAACCCTGCGGATCAGGTGCTCTGAAGTTATCGTCGTCGACAGGTGAGAATACAGCCTTTGCAAAGTATCTGCCCGCGCCTGTTGCGGTATTTCCTGTGTACTCAACTTTGACCGCATCTCCGAGGTCATTGATTATGCTGACGGACTTTTCGCTTCCGTCATATACGAAAGAACCCGAATCCGTCCACGAGAGCTGAGGCAGCTTGTACTCTGCCTTATCTATCGACCATGCGCAGCCGTTGACTTCAGGGACCTCATAATTATTGGCGTCAGCCGGACGGAGCATTGCGCTAGCAGCGTATATTCCGGCGCCTGTCCCCGTATTGCCGCTGTATTCAACTTCAACGCCTTCAGGAACATTCACAAGATATATCCCATGCTCATTTCCGTCGTATTCGAACGGATCGGCGTAATCCCAGTGCACATCCGAGATGTCTACCCTGTTCTTAAGGATCCTCCATGTGCAGTCTGCAGGGGATTCAACTACAAGATTGTCCCCGTCATATTTCAGTGTCGCATGCGCGTTGTATATGCCCGCATCGTATGCGGAAGCATTCTCGTATTCGGCATATACACCATCAGGAAGTCCTGTGAGTCCGATCTGCTTTACCTCTCCGTCGTAAGTGAAAGGTCCTTCATAGTTCCACTTTACGCCCGACATATCGAGGCACTTTTTGCCTATTCTCCATCCGATAGTCATGTCATCAGGAGTAATGTAGTTATGTGTGTCCGGATTGATGAAAGACGCGCGGGCGGTGTATTCACCGGCTCTTCTCCCCTCACATCCGCTGTACCTGACATCGAGTTCCTCAGGATATGATACCAGCTGCACCCTGTGTTCCTCTCCGTCATATTCGAATTCTGTCACGTCGCTCCATACGGTGCCCGTCATGTCATAGGAAGCCTTTTCGATCTCCCAGTCATATTCCGCCTGGCCCATGAAGCAGTAGTTGCCGCCAAGGGAAGCCCTTGCGAGATACTTGCCCGCCTGGGTCTCTTCCGCTCCCTCATACTCGACCTCTGCATCCTCAGGCAGATTCATGATGAATACCTTTTTAGGAGTACCGTCATATATGAAGCCTTCGCATCCGGACCATTCAAGTTCCGATGCGTCGAGACCGACCTTCTTTATCTCCCATACGCAAGGAGCCACATCCTGCGGCTTATCGTAATTTGCGCTGTCATATTCGAATCTTGCCTTCGCTGTATAAACGCCGGCTTTCAGTGCTGTATTTTCTTCATAATTCGCTGTGACTCCCTCAGGCAGTCCCCTGAGTTCAACGCCGTGGGTCTCGCCGTCATAGACGAACGGACCGTCATAGACCCAGCTCACCTGCGACATGTCATATGATCCCTTGCGGATAGTCCACTCATGCTCGCGTACTATGAGCGGCTCGTTGAAGTTGTCCTGATCGAAGTCAAAGCTGATCGTAGCGGTGTATGTTCCGGCTTCAACGCCCTCGTTCCCTATATACTTAGGAACGACGCCGTCCGGCAGTCCCTCGAGCCACACGTGTTTGACGCTTCCGTCATAATTCATGTCCTCTTCTTCTGCCCAGCGCACGCGGGATACATCTATGTTTGCCCTTCTGATATCAAGCTTCACTGTATTCGAGACAGCTTCACCCACGCTGTTTGCTGCGTGGAGCCTCATAAGATATCCGTTGCACGATACAGGCAGGATGGCATCATGATTGATCGCGCGCCAGGTGCCCTCTTCGCCCGTCTCGCTTATCTCGAGATAACCTGTCACCTCAGGATCGTTGACCGAAACTATCTCCGGCAGTTCAAACGGGATGGCCTCTCCGAATGAGAACGCAGCCGGTTCGGTTATGTATCCGATCTTCGGCGCATGTCCCCATATCGCGTAAATATCGATATCTCTGTCTACTGAATCGATTTCAGTCCCGGCCGGGATATCGGCGCCGCTTCCGTCAGGGCGTGAATTCCACGACATGAACGACCAGCTTTCATCCGGCTTTTCAAACATCAGATCCTCGACCTGATATGCGGCGTTAGGCAAAGTGCGTCTTTCCTCGACCACTTCCTCAGCCTCGCCGTCGAAATTGCTGTGATACAGGACTTTGAATCCTTCCACGGAGATCGGCTTTGCCTTTTTGTACTTGCCGTATTCTTTTACAGCGAGCCTTCCGCAGTCAGTGCTTCCGTCTCCTTCAGTGTTGAAGCCTTCACCGAGCAGGATATCATCGAGCTTAGCGCACTGAGCGAACATCTTGCTCATGTCCGAACAGCCGCGGGTATCAAATGACGAAATATCGAGCTCACAAAGGTTTGCGCATCCCTCGAACATCGAGTCCATGCGTGTGACATTTGTTGTATCGAATCCGCTCAGATCCGCCTTGACCATCTTTCTGCAGCCCTTGAACAGTCCTGCCAGGGATGTTCCGTCAGGAAAGGTCACACCGCGGGTTGCGACCACGGATTTAACGGCGTCTTCATAGCCCTTCCACGGAGCTCCTTCGTCGCCCAGATCTGCAGCCAGACCGCCATCTATGAGGAGGTTGCCGTTCTCGTCAAGCCCCCAGAGGCATTCGCCCCATTTGCCTACTTTTTTAAAGTTGCCTGCCATTTTTCTCGTCCTTTTTTTATATTAGAAATGTTTTACCTGTGTTGTTTTGAGCACATAATCATACATAGTAGATTATACTAAATAATCTGCGCAAAATAAAGAAATCCGCAGTCCTATTTTCGGAACTGCGGATACGGTCTTCTCTTTTGTCTTTGTGCTCAGCAGTCTGCCGAGAGCAGAGCCTCAAACATTTTGTCTGCGGGATCTATGACCGGCAGGTCTGTCAGGCCGGCAAGCTCATCTCTGAAGTAAGGAAAATGCGTGCACCCAAGGACTATGGCTTCCGCGCCGCATGCTTCCATGTACTTCAGCATGTGCCTGAGGCCGCACTTTTCGATTATCTCTTCCGGCTCAAGTCCGTCTTCTATAGCCCGGACTATGGCCATGTTTCCGGTCCCGATCATATAGATGTCAGGATTGGCAGCCATAAGCGCCTCTTCAATAGCGTGTGCGGACAGGTTGTTGGCAGCCATCACGCCGATGCGCCCGTATTCCCCGCCAAGGCTTCTGTAGACCTGCAGCGGTGTGTAGATGCGGATGTCCTCGCCTGAATCCAGGGATTTCATGACAGCATATGTGTCGAAATCAAAAGAACCCGAAAGCGAGTTGCAGTACACAAAATAATCTCTCACACCCTCTGCGATCTCAGCATCGAAAATATTGTCCATGACCGCACGCTTTCCGTCTTCATCCGAATACTGGAATCTGACCTGCGCATCACAGTCGACCGACACCGGGTCAGAGAGGGGCAGCAAACACTGCCCCTCCGTTTCAGAGTTCTTATTCTTTATGTACTCGACACCCATCGCAGTATCGACAGGTGTTCCCGCCAGAACAGCTACTTTTCTTTCTTTCATGATTTAGAACTTAGGCTGAACAGCTCCGTTGTAAGTATTGAGGATGAAGTCCTTGACAGCATCTGTCTGGATGGCCTTTACGAGGGCCTGTGTCTTCTCACTGTTCTCGTTGCCTGCGTTTACTACGATAACATTGACGTATGTCTCTGCAGCCTCGGAGTCAGCAGCCTCGTAAGCAACTGCATCGTCTGTTGTGAGTCCTGCGCCGAGTGCGTAGTTGGCATTGATAACGCCGATAGCAAGGTCAGGAAGCGAAGCCGGGATGGTTGCAGCCTCGAGCTCAACGATCTCGATGTTCTTCGGATTGTCTACGATATCAAGCTTTGTAGCCTCGAGTCCGACGCCGTCCTTCAGTGTGATCACGCCGTTTGCTGCAAGCAGCTGGAGAGCTCTGGCTTCGTTGGTAACGTCATTAGGAACGCCGATCTTGTCGCCGTCTGCAAGAGCATCGAAGCTGTCCTTCTGGCCCTTGTAAGCGCCCATAGCCTCATAGTGTACGTTTCCTACGGCTACAAGGTCTGTGCCGTTCTCTGCGTTGTACTGATCGAGATAAGGTACGTGCTGGAAATAGTTGGCATCTACATCACCGTCTGTTGTAGCTACGTTAGGCTGTACGTAGTCATCAAACTCAACGACTTCGAGTGTCCAGCCGTCTGCTGCGAGAGCTTCGGAGATCGAATTCAGGATCTCTGCGTGAGGTGTAGGAGAAGCTGCCACCTTGATCGTCTTGTCTGCGGAATCACCGCCGCCTCCTCCGCATGCCGTAAGGATGCCGAGTGTAAGTACGAGTACTGCTGCAATAATGCTGAATCTTTTGATGTTCTTCATAGTTCTGTCCCTTTCCATTGATATGTTATGCTTAGTGATAATTTTTAGCTGTTTTATATTTACCCTCAGGGGGTTTAACTAATTGATGCGGTTGTCATATTTGTTGACTACCTTTATCCCTATCTCCTGGAATATCTGTACCAATATGACCAGGAGCACTATTGTGATCCACATTATCGACGGCTGGAATCTGTAAAGTCCGTATCTGATGGCTATCTCTCCGAGTCCGCCCGCTCCGACTATACCTGCCATTGCCGTGTAGCCGAGTATGTTGATCGTTGCCACCGCTGCTCCGTTCAGAAGAGATGGTCTGGCTTCAAGGAGCATCACCTTGCGGATTATCTGCATGTTGCTGGCTCCCATGGCCTGCGCTGCTTCGATGACTCCCGGGTCGACTTCGAGGAGCGACTGTTCCACGAGTCTTGCCACGAACGGCGCCGCTGCAACTATCAGTGCTGCCGTTGCAGCCTCCTTGCCTATTCCGGTTCCGATCAGCTTACGTATGTAAGGCATCAGGGCTATCATCAGGATGAGGAAAGGCACCGATCTCAGTATG
>JAFVPI010000025.1 GCA_017505405.1 Mogibacterium sp. | reverse complement strand
TTGAAAACGGGTCGAACATTATCGCGTGGCCTATGTCGTACAGTTATTCGTTCAGGTCTGCGATCGGGATCGAAATGATCAGCAGGATCAAGGCTCCCGCCAAGTCGCTGAGAAACCCCGCCAGGCAGATTTTCCAGGTATGTCTTCTGCAGAACAGACCTTTGTCCGGCATGTCGCCCAGACTCCACCTGAGGACCACCCTGTCGATGACGTAGTTGAGCGGGATCAGCGCAAGCCACAGATAGGACGGCAGAAATATGAGCAGCCACAGCGGCAGCAGAATATTGTAAATTTTTGTGGTAGTGTTTTTCAATTTAATGACTCCAGATATGGCAGACATCCTCATTTAGCACAGATCACGCATGTTGCCAGGATCACCCGTATCGCCTATATCACCCGGATCACGCAGATCACCCGTGTCACCCAGATCTGCTACTTCTGAGCGTGAATGAACTCCGCGATGTCGCCGATCACATCCTCGCCGATGTGTCGTTCTACGCCGTACTCCTTCGAAGCCTTGAGGATGTCATCATAGATCGCAGTAACGAAAGCATGATTGAGCTCCGGGTACAGTTTATAGGTGATGTTGTCGCGGTTCGCGAGGAGCTCCCTGAACATCTTGAAATCATCATCCGCAAGCACCTGAAAGTCCCTGCCGCCCTGCATGATCAGAGCAGGCTTATTGCTCTCAAGCAGATAATCCGCGGCGGTTTTCTGCCCCATCTCCTTGAAGTAGTACAGAGAAATATTGCCGGCGAATTTCTTCTTTTTCGCCTCGTCATCGCTCAGTTCGTAGAGGCCGTTGAATCTCTTTATAAAGTACCGGCTTTCGATGGCTGTCACCAGTCCAAGCAGGTGATTTACGCCCCGGCTCTGTTTAAGCTGTCTGATCACTATGTCCTCGAGACGGTGCGGTGTACCGGCCATCATAATCAGGCCTCTTACGTCTCCGCCCTCGGCGTCTATGCGCGGTGCGAGCATAGCTCCCATGCTATGTCCTAGGAGGAAGAGCCTGTCACTGTCGATACGCTTGTCGGATCTTAGGATTGCGAGCGCCAGAAGAGCGTCCTCTATCGTCTCCTCACGTACAGTCATGCCCGCCGCATTGGCTTTCATCATTTTCCGCCCATGCACAAAAGTGCGTTTGTCGTACCTGATCGAGGCTATGCCGTGCGCGGCAAGCCCGTCGGCCAGATCTTTGAAAGGCGTCAGTTTGATGACTTTCTCGTCCATGTTGCTGGCTCCTGAGCCATGCACCATGACGACAGCAGGATATGGTCCGGCAGTTCCGTCAGGGATCGTAAGCAGACCGTTGAGCGGATATTCAGTTCCTTCACCTATTACTACTTTTTCTCTGTACATTAATGTTCACCTTTCCGGACGCGCCGGCTTTGAAGCGGTCCAATGCCTCCGTGCATCTTTACGCGCTTTTATGCGTACACTGTGCTCAGCACTATCAGGAGCAGACCGCAGAAGTATGTGAGGCTGTTGAACCTGACGAGCCATTTGTTGTTATTGAAAATGAATCTGTATACATTGAGATCGATGTCCGAGATCATAAAGAGGAACGATCCAAGACCCAGTATCACATAGCTGGTTCCCGGAAGCATTATCATCAGGGCAAGTCCGGTGATACCGTGCATGAATATCGACGACAGATAGAACATCATAGGCCAGCGCATCTTGCCCATCTTGATCCTTTCAGGCCAGCGTCCGGTAGCGATTATCGCTACAGCCAGCATCAGACCGGCTACTACATAGGTCCACGCAAAGTCGTTGAACCAGTAGCCATTGTCTATCAGCACTGCCTGTTCGTACAAAGTGAAGCAGATGTTGCCGGCAAGGAAGAAATCGCCTCCCCGGTTGAAATCGAATACGAGGAAGATGTCTCCCAGCCAGGCAAGTATCAGGGCCGCCATGAGCAGCGTCTGGTAGCTCGCGAACTCATATTTGTCGAAGAATGTCACGAAGGCCAGCGACAGATACATAGTCGCCATGAAATACTTGTTGATGGCCCTGTGCCTGATGTTGCCTGACGTTCTGGTCTTGAAATAACAGCACAGAGCGATCAGATAAATTGCTATGAATACGGTCATAATATTTCCTCAATTCTGTTTTATGATAGTCGCGTGCCGGGATGTTTCGCCCGGCGGCTGACTGCTGTCTGCATAATTTTTCTGCTGCCGGATATATCGCCCGGCAGTGCTATATGCTTACTAAAATCCACTATGGTCTGGCAGCTGGATCTCTATGGATTCATTATAGGAATGTCGATCTCCATGTCTGACTCCGGATATGTGGAGCACGGATGGATGTAATTGAACTTTTTATCTGCTGCCCGGCGGAAATCATCCTTACTGTCGATAAAATATTCTCCGTCAACTACTCTGCTGTGGCAGAACCCACAGGATCCGTTGCGGCATCTTACTACTGCAGGAATGCCTGCCCGCTCCAGAGCGGTGATCAGAGTCTCATTATTGGATGCTTCCAGCTCATAAACAACATCGCGGATATGTACAGTGAGCTTGTACAGCTTGATTTCACTGACTTTGCGGTCTCCGACCGAATTTCTTTCCTGCCTGATCTTGGAGCTGTCAAAACCAAGGCTGTTAAGCTCGTCCTGAACGAATCTGTACATCGCGTCAGGTCCGCACATGAACACGCTCGTGTCATCATCAATGTATTCCTTAAGCAGGTCTGCGGTTATGAATCCGTGTCTGAAGCCTTCCGCCTCCTCTTCGGAGAGCACCACGACTATATTGACGCCCTTCTCTGCTCCCTTTCCGGCGGCCTCTCCAATAAAGTCCTCAGGATCAAACGGGATGTGGGCTTTCGTCCTGGCACCGTACACCAGCGTAAGCCTGAAATCCTCGCTTCCCTCGCGTATCGCTTTCATCATCGAAAGGAACGGCGTTACGCCGCTTCCGCCTGCGATCGCAAGTATGTGGTTTCTGTCGCGTATGCTGTCGTGATGGAAGTCCCCTGACGGTTCTCCGACCCACAGCTCAGTTCCTGCAGGAGCTTCATCTATCAGGAAAGTCGAGAATATGCCCTTTCTCTGCACCATTATCTCCAGACTGCCGGCCAGAGCTTCCTTTGGCGATGAGATGATCGAATACGGCCGGCTCAGAAATGATTCGCCGGCCCTGCAGCTTAGAGTTATGAACTGGCCGGCCCTGAAATACGGGAACTCGCCGCCGCATGCAGACTCGCCCTCTCTCGCAGGATCTCCACCGCCCGCAGGCTCTATGCCGCCGCCCGCCGTCTTTGCGCCACTGCCGGAAGCAGCCGGTACCAATCCTATCTTCACGCAGTCGGCGCTGCACGGAGTCTTTTCCGCGATCACTGCCTTTACGAAGCCCGGGTGCAGCGCCTTAGCTAGGCGGTTTACCCCATACTCGTATACCAGAGGAGCTGCAGGCGTTTCATCTATAAGGCGGCGGCGCTCCGCCGTCATTCCCATTGCGAGCTTTATGTCTTCGCCCGGAACATTACTTCTTTTGAAAGCCATATTACCTGCCCTCCTTTTCCATGTCCCTCAGAGTGCGGCGGGCTTCGTTCACACCGGATTTGTAGCTGCTCGGGAATCCCAGCAGCCTCTCTCCGTAGCCTCCGCCTATTCTGAGGCCCGGCACGAATCTGTCCTCCTCTACCATCTGGATCCTGTTCATCAGGCCGTCATAGTACTGTGATTCATAGCCGTAAACTGTGCCCTGCGGATGTCCGCAGTATCTGGCGTATGTTTCAGGGGTGGCAATTGCGATCTCCTCTATGTGATCGTGGATGCTGACGCCTGTCGCTTTCTCGAATCTCGCGATCATGTCTGCAGCGACCTTGTTCTTGGTCTTAAAATAATCTTCCTTTCCAACGGAACTCCATGCATCGTCTGTGAACAGCGTTGTCATGTAGATGATGCAGGTCCCTTCAGGCGAGCAGTCAGGATCCGCATTGTTGAGGCATACCGTAGCCTGCGCCGCAGTGTTGCCGATAGTTTTCATTGACTCGTACTGCTTTACGCTGTCCGCAGTGTCGTAAATGAAGTAGTTGTGGTCCTTCAGCCCCAGCTCTTCTGCGGACTTGCTGATCCCCAGGAATACGGTGAAGCCCCTGCCCGCAAGTTTTCTGAAGTTTGTAAGCTTAAGAGCTCTCTCAGGCACGGCATCGCTGTCCATGAGCTTTCCGTAAACGACATGCGGCGAGCAGTTGGCTATCACGTGCCGGCTCTCTATCTCCCTGCCTTCCTTCAGCCTCACGCCGCACACATGGCCCTCTTCATCAGTGAGGATCTTCACGACTTCGCTGTTGAACCAGATGTCCCCGCCAAGCTCGTGTATGCGCTCCTCAAATGCCAACGAGAGCTCGTGTGAGCGGTACTTAGGTATTGTGGCTCCTTTCGTGAAGTAGCTGTATATCATGTTGGCGTAATGAAGGAAGCTGAGGTTGTTCCCGTCCGCGCCGAGGTAACACCAGTAGGTGTTGAGGTTGTCGACTATCTCCTTCGGATAGCCCAGCGCCTCGAAGGCCTCATTGACCGAATATGATCCGCAAGCCAGGTAATCAGGATACTTCTCCATCATCACGGCCGGATCAGGTCTGCCCTTCGTTTCACCTATATAGGCCATCGCATCTCTTATCTGCTGACAGAGATCAAAGAACTCGTTTACATATTTTTCTCCGTCCGGGTGGAGCTGATTGTTCGCCCTGGCGAACGCCTCCCGGCCGAACGGCATCACAAAGTCGTAGCCTTCCGCTTCTGAGATCAGATGATATGCGTCCTTCAGCTGTATCCATTCGATCTTGTCGGCAACACCGAGCTCCTCAAAAAGGATCCGCGTGCTTCCCGGCTCTTCGGGCGTGCCGATACCGTTGAATTCGTGGAGAGACGCTTCAAACTCGAACCTTCCGCGCACGAAGCTCGTGGCAAAGCCGCCCGGTATATTGTGCTTCTCGCACACCAGGCAGGTCTTCCCCTCATTGAGGATGCGGCAGGCAGCTCCGAGGCCGCCGTTCCCGGCTCCTATTACTATTACATCATATTTATCCATGGCCTGCTCCTGCTATCAGACACCGGTCTCAACAGTGTAAGTCAGCACGTCCTCAATAACGTCACCGTCTATCTGCAGAGCGCACGGCTGGTCGAATGATACAGTCACCTTTCTGCCGGTCTGCACCGTGACCCAGTCCTTTTTCAGAACATGCTCTCCCTTGTTGAGCGACGGGAACCTCATCAGCGTCACAAGCCTGTTCTTCTTGTACAGAGTAACGACCGATACCGTTCCATCCTCGTTGAAGCGGTCCTGAGCCGGAGCCACCATCATGCCTCCGCCGTAGAAGCGTCCCTTCATGGTGGAAGCCATCCAGACGTTCTCGAACCTGCTCACTTTGCCGTCGACTTCAACGGTCGCCTTCTTGAGCTTATAGCTGCCCAGGAGGAGCCTTATGGCGATCTTCGAGTAACTTACCGGCTTGTCGGAGGTAGCTCTCTGGATGTCTCCGATCCTGCAGGTCTCGCCGTCGATGCCGTAACCGATACCGTTCACGAATCTCCTCTGTATGCCCTTTACCGTCACCAGAGGTAGGTTCTTAAGGAACGGTCTGAGGTCGATTTTTCCGTTTTCAGCGTATTTTTCGTTATCACGGTAAAAGTCATTGCCGCTGCCGCATTTCACGTAATACACGGGAATTTTGAACTCGTAGCCGTATACATCGTTGGCAAAGCGGTTCATGGTGCCGTCCCCGCCTGTCAGTATGACATCGTCACCCTCTTTAAGTCCGTCAAAGAAAGCTTTCATGTCCTCTATATCGAGCAGGCTGGTAAATGCACAGGCCGTGCCATTGTCAGCTGCCCACTGGCGGGCATCCTGCTCTCCCTTTGAGTTGTTGGCCAATGGATTGTAAAGCAGATAAGTCATGGTCTCTACCCCTTTCTCCTGAATCCCTTTGTTTCTCGTTAACAATTGTATCATATACGGGTTGCCGGGAATACAAAAAAGCCCCTGACCGCAGTGGTCAGGAGCTAAGTGTTTCATATTCTAGAATGCGAAGTTGCCGTTTACGAATACCGGGATCTCCTCTCCGTCGTGAGTGATGCCGGTGATCTGCAGATCTTCGGAGCCGACCATGAAATCGACATGTGTCATCGATGTGTTTGCTCCGCGCGCCTCGAGCTCTTCCCTGGTCATGTTCTCCGAGCCTTTGATCATCGGATATGCCTCACCGAACGCGAAATGGCACGATGCGTTCTCGTCAAACAGTGTGTTGAAGAACAGCACGCCGCTGTTTGATATCGGCGAATCATACGGGACAAGCGCAACTTCTCCGAAGTACGAAGCTCCCTCGTCTACCGTGATCGCATCCTTAAGGATGTCTTCGCCCTTGTCTGCATGAGCTTCGACGATCTTTCCGTTCTCCACCTTAAAGACGATCCCTTCGATGACAGTTCCGTTGTGGCTGAGCGGCTTCGTGGAGACGATGGTGCCGTTCATGCTGTTTCTGTCCGGAAGCGTGAACACCTCTTCGGTCGGCATATTCGGCGAGAAGATCACGCCTGTGCCCGACTTCTCCGAGCCGCCTTCCCAGTAGTGGCCTTCCGGAAGGTCGACCGTGACGTCGGTTCCTGCCGCATTCTTATATCTCAGGGTTTTGAAGTTATAGTCATTCAGGATATCGACGTGCTTCTTGAGTTCATCGATGTGATCCTGCCAGTTCTGAATGGCATCGCCGCCGTCGACTCTGCAGCATGCGAGTATCTCTTTCCACATCCTGGCTACCGCGTCCTCTTCACTGAGCTCCGGGAAGACTGCGCGCGACCATGCCTTCGATGGAACCGAGCAGACGACCCACGGGCAGGCGCTGCTCATCATCATTGCGCGGTAATGCTCAAGCGCCTTGCCGCTGCTTATCTGAGCTCTTCTGATGCGATCAGGGTCCACGCCTTTGAGGCTGTCAGGATCCTCCGCATAAATAGTGATGAAAGCGCATCCCTCATCGACCAGGCCGTTAGCGCGGTCTACGTCCCACTGATCGACGCTGTCGAAAACATCGTCAGCGGCTTTCAGATACTTCATGCGGGTCAGCTCATCATCACGCCAGCGGAACAGGACTTCCCTGCAGCCTGCATCATATGCAGCTTCGGCACAGAGCCTTGCAAAGTCAGCGCATTCGATCTCGCTTGTGATCTGCAGCCTCTGTCCCTTCTGGATATTTACACCTGATCTCACAACCAGTTCTGCGTAATCTCTTTTCAGTTTTTCAAGATCTGCCATTATTCAATGACTCCTTTCAGAGGTAGTTGTCTTTCAGAGATAGTTGTTATTTATGGTATAGCGTAAAAAGCGCCCCCGGTTCAGAAATCCGGAGACCCTTTAATACCCATAATAAATGTATTCAAATACAGTGATCTGCGGGGATTGCCGGGTATCAGTCCCAGGATTCCGGCTTGAACTTGCGGTTTTTCATATCCTCAAGGAATTTCCTGTACGCCTGAGTATCGGATATCCTTGACATATTATTGATCGCCTCCTCGAGAGCTTCGATCTTGCCCGGGTCATACCTGTCAGCCACACGCCACTGGTATGAATGCGGATACGCATCGTCCTTGTCGAGTACAGTAGGGTCCCTCAGGATCATCCTCTCATAGTCGTAATAAAGGAGCTCATACTCCGCGTTCGGATCGTTGGCCTGCTCTGCGCCCTCTTCAGGCTTTCTGAATTCATTGACGTCAGGACCTGTATAGCTGGCGTCCATCACTATCGTATATTCAAAATCTTTTTCGTTAAAAGTCTTTTTATCCATTTGTCCTAAACCTCTTTATATTCAAAATCTATTCAAAACGTGCCCCGGGCACAGCTTATTTCCTGTTTTTCCGCTGTTCACGATAACAGCTCACATCTATTTTACTACCTTAACATCAATGTTGTTGCTTTTGATATAGTCCATGATCTCCTTTTTGTGATCGTTGTTCACAGAGAGGACTATACCGCTCAGATCCTTTGAGAAGAAGCATGTGGATTCGATGAACGATCTTACAAACGCTACGTTGTCCCATGCCAGTCTTATTGCCTGCGAACCGGTCTTCTCGATCTCGACACCGTTCTCGTCAAGCGTGACCACGGACGGGCGGTCGTCTGCAAGATATCCGTCCACCATCTTTTTCATCCTCAGGAGAATGACAATGGTTGCGACCGTTGCCAGGCCCGCAAACACGACAGTCAGGATCTTCATCGCATTGAAGGTTCCTGAAATCCCGCCGTAAAGGCTCATGAGACAAAGAAGCGCCATTGCGGCAGTCAACAGAATGTATCTGGTAAAATTGTTTTTCAGTTTATCTTCAGGTCTGTACAGCAGCTGTCTGTACTGCGTCAGCACATTCACTACTTCCTTATAAAAATCTCTGGTTCCCTTTTCCTTTATCTCAATCGTCATCGTTTACCCTCCACATGACGGATGTATCCTCCGGTCAGTGACAGCCAATGATATCCAGTTATAGTCTTAATAGTCAGCTATAGTCAGCTATAGTCTGTATAGTCCGTTATAGTCCGTTATAGTCCGCTATAGTCAGTTATAGTCCGCTATAGTCACAGCTATAGTCCGCTATAGCTCGCTATATTCGCCATAGTCAATAATACTTACGCAATGATATATAGTGTGTATCCGAATTCTAATAATACCACATTTTGCGTGGGATAGTTTATCCCTTACAGAATTATTATACTCTAATCAGCTTCATTATATGCGTTCAACAAGTGAAAAAGTCTCAAAAAAACAGCCCATACGCAAGAGCCCTTTCTCCGGTCTGGTCGGAGCGAGCTTGGATCGCGTTCGGGTCAATGTCAGATCGCTTTGAGCTCTGCACTGAATTCGCCGTTTTCGATGTTCAGCACTGCATAACTGCAATAGTATCCGTAACCAATGGTGCCTGGATTAAGCAGCGTAACTCCGTCGTTTTCGGAAAGATGCTGATAATGCGTGTGACCGAAAAGCGCTATATCTGCGCCGGCTTCCTTTGCCTGATATGTAAGGGTATTGAGCTCATCTTCATACTTTACATTGGAGAGATGACCATGCGTGGCGAATACTATGACGCCTTCAACATTGCAGATGATCAGTTTGTTCAGATCAGACCTGAAATCGCAGTTGCCCCTTACCGCATAAATCGGCAGATCCGGATATTTTCCCCTGATCTTTTCAATGTCCCTTTCGCCGTCTCCGAGAAAAAAACAGAAGTCCGGCTTTTCGAGCTCTATCGCAGCTATCATATTTTTGGCTACGCCGTGTGAATCAGAAAATACACATGCTTTCATAAATTACAGATCCTTTTATATTCAGATGAGACCGAGTTTGCGGAATGCCCATTCTATACCGTCTTCAAAAGTCGGCGGGCAAATCAGGTCGCTCCGCTCCTTAAGGAACTCGCTTCCATTCTCCATGCAGACGCTTGTTCCAACGGCTTCTATCATTTCTATGTCGATGTTGCTGTCGCCGAATCCGATGGTATCAGCCATGTCAAAGCCAAGAGCATCCGCCACGATACGCACGGCCCGGCCCTTATCAAACTTACGGTTTATGATCTCGCCGAAATAGCAGTCCGGTTCCGAGAAATTGTGAACGATGAACTGCAGCTCATCGCCAAGCGCCTCTTTTGCAGGACCGATCTGCTTTACATCTGAGCACG
The DNA here is from genome assembly GCA_017505405.1 of Mogibacterium sp. GTDB lineage: Bacteria > Bacillota > Clostridia > Peptostreptococcales > Anaerovoracaceae > Crickella. The sequence continues at coordinate 12,687 of JAFVPI010000025.1, read as the reverse complement.
TGAAAACTACTTTATACAGCGGGCAGCCGTCATACTCTGACATCGGCTTAGGGCCGAGCCCTACCCAGACAGCTTCTATCATGCTGAGCAGATAGTAGTTTCTGGTATCGCTTTGCTCAAGGAATTGCTTCGCGCGCTCATCGCTGTATGCGTTGTCCTTGCCCTCGATCGACAGGAATACGCCTTCGTCCGTCATCAGAGTGATCAGCTTTTTCTGCTGGTCCTCCGTCAGCGGACAGTCGTACAGCACCTTGTCGCCTGCGTAAACATATCCGCCGCAGCTGGCTATGCCGCCGTCAAATCCATACTTGTGCAATGGAGACAGCATGCCGTAGTTGCGGCCCGAGCACAGGAACACCTTGTGCCCCTGCTCACGTGCACGTTTTACAGCCCTGACCGCGCTTTCAGGCGGTTCATATCCTCCCGGAGCCGTAAACGTTCCGTCAACATCCAGAAATATCAGTTTTCGATTCATTAAATCTCTCCCTGCCGGCACCCTGAGCGCCGGCTTGTATAATTCAGTCCTGCAACCGGGTTTTTCACCCAGGTCGTTTATCCCGGTTGCTGTTTCCGGGCTTCTGATCCCGGTTGCTGTTTCCGGGCTTCTGATCTCGATTGCTGTTTCCGGGCTTCTGATCCCGGTTGCTGTTTCCCGGTTGCAAGTCCTTAACTCCAGATTCCCAGTTGATTTTACCACATCATCGGCCTGAGAATTATAGCTCTGGTAAATCTTGTATTCAACTTTTACAGTCGTTCATTTTGTCAAGGTTCGCACGGCTTCAGGCACTGAAAAAGAATAAAACCTTGTATGTCCCTCTCCAAATACTCAATTTTGTCAAGACTTTTCAGGACTCACCTTGACAAAACGACTTGAATCAAGCATGTGATACAAGCTTTTCCTATAATATGCGCTTTTTCAGCTCCTCATAAGATTTGAATCTTGCCAAAACATCTATTTCGCACACTAATCTACAAGGTTGCAGCAGAAGAGCCTCTGATATGAGAGCTGTCCCCCGCAAATTGAACCCGCGAGTTGGACCGGCAGGAGGCAGCTCATTGATCAGAGGCTTTTTTATTGTGCCGTTATGATTGTGCCGTTATATCAGAAAATCTGTCCAGGCAATTTCAGCTTCTCCTTCGGCGGGAAGTCCTTGTCGAACTCTTCTACATCCGCATCATCCACGTAATAACCCGCCGGTGTCTGATAAACTCCGGTAACACCATCGAGATACCCGGGTATCAGCTCCCTGCACAGAAAGAACGAGTCATCGGCGCCTTCCGGCAGATCATGATACCTTATTCCGAATTTGCGGGCATAGTCGAATCCGCTCTTGCCATAGAAGTCTATGTTGCCTTCAAACAGAACTGCGCCGAAGCCCAGCTCTGCCGCCTTTTCAAGCGAGTGATCAAGCAGGATCTTCCCGTATCCCCTGCGCTTGAGTTCAGGGGTGATGCAGATCGGTCCCATTGTCAGGACTTCGATGTCCCTGCCGTCGTCAGCATTGATCACGGTCTTCATGAACATGTTCTGACCGATCAGCGCTCCGTCTTTTTCCATCACGAAATCGAGCTCCTTCACGAACGCCGGGGCATCGCGCAGCACGTGGATAACGTAGTGCTCACTGCAGCCCGGACGGTAGACGTTCCAGAACGACTCCCTTATAAGGTTCTCGACCTCTCTGTATTCACCTTTGTTTTCTAAACGTATGATCATGCCGTTTTTATTCATTGTTTTACCTCCTGAAAATTGTCGACTTCAACTGCATTCATGCGGGAGGTTTGTAAGATAGTCTGCAAACCTCCCGGTCAGCCGACAATCTCCGGTGTGTAGTTCTTTCTCAAAAAGCACTCTCCTTTTTTAATACTAATGAACTAATAGAATTGTATCATTTAACACGAAAAATGACCATCGCATCGATGGTCATTGCCGTTTCCGTTTGCTACCCTAACTTCTGCTTCAGTGCAGCGGAGATCTTTCTGTAAAGCGGCATGCTGACGCCGTATCTCTCTCCCATTCTCACAACGTCATAGATAAGGCCGTCTATCTCGGAGGCTTTGCCTGCAGCCACGTCGCGCTGGAGCGAGGTCGTCATGTCAGGTAAAAGGCTTTCGATTATCTTCAGATTTGCCGCCACTATATCTTCCCCGAAACCTATCCCCATTGCATCCGCCAGATCGGATATCTCTCTGACAAGACCGGCAAAGCAGTCTCTCATCTCTCCCTGCTTCTGGAATGCTCCGGCAGGCACATCGTAATAAAGACCGGCTGCGCCCTGAGGCGATACATATGAAAACTTTCTGAGGCAGTCTCTTTCTATGCTGTCTGAGAGAATGCCTTCGATCCCGCTGCTGCACAGGTCATCACGAACCCTTTCGAGGAGCGGAACTGCCTTATCCCTCATCAGTCTCTGCTCTTTTCTCAGGCCGAATACCACTCTCAGGATGGTACCGTTCATCCAGATGTGACCCGGCTCCTTTATCTCGGAAGCGACATAGATGCAGCCGTCGGTCACCGGCACATGCGTTACGCGCTTCTGAATGCACGAGCCCGTGCCAAATATATTTAGGATCGGTATGACCACTGTATCCGCGCCGGCAGCGTAATCTATGAGCGGAATAGTCTCGTCTATGGAGTAGCCCTTGACACATACAAAGATAACATCCGGCGCGGGATCCTCGCCTAAACTTCTTGATGCCTCAACTCTTCTGACATACTCTTCCGCAGTGAAGGCATTGACCGGGACAATAAGGAATTCGCAGTCCGGCCGGCTCACTATGAGACCGTTCTCCCTCATGGCCTCAAGGTGTCTTCCCCTCGCTATGAAAGTGACATCGTGCCCGGCGCGGGCCATGTGAGAGCCTATCGCTCCGCCGGTGCCTCCCGCTCCTATCACTAAATACCTCAGTCCTCCTTTTTTCATATCTGTCCCAGCCCTTCTTTTTTCATATCTGTCCCGGTCCTTTTTGATCGTATTCATTCCGCCCCTATGCCTGTACCCGGCATGAGGAGCTTACAAAAGGTATCACATCCTTGCAATTTGTACTATTATAGCACGACTGCTGCACTGCGCTTTGCTTTCTTTGCGGCAGAGAAGCAGCCCGGATCCGGACACGAAAACTCCATAATTCTGCAGGCGGTTCCTCTGTATTCTGAATTATTTGTGAATTTCCGAAGTCCGGCATCTTCTTTTGATATAATCCGTGTGAACATTATCCCCTGCCTGAGTCCTTAAACCGGGCTCATGTGAAAAATCGCAAATAAACTAAAATGACTCATAATTCAAACACAGGCATAAAAAAAGCATTCGTCTCTGCCGCGGCCATCGTGCTCGCCGGTCTGTCTGCATATACAGTTAGGGCAGATCTGAATGTTTATATTACGCATTACAGTATGATCTCAGATAAAGTCTCTGATCATCTGCGGATAGCTCAGGTATCTGACTTTCATAATGATCACCTGCTCGGCAGTAAAATGCTCGAAAATGTCCGAAATGAATCACCTGATATCATCCTGATCACCGGCGACTTCATCGACAGGAACCGGACGGATATACAGTACGCGCTCGATACGGCGGAGTCACTGGCTGAGATCGCACCTGTTTTCTATGTTCCGGGCAACCATGAGTCTGCAGTCAGCTCTTATGCCGAACTGAAGGACGGGCTTGTTCAGAGAGGTGTTACCATGCTCGGTCCGGATCCAGTCTCTCCCGGAGCCGGCATAGATCTGTACGGAATACAGGATCCGTATTTCGTTTCAGAGGATAATCATATCGGCGGATCCATTATAAAAGACTTCCTATCGGAGATCACTCCGGACAGCAGCAGGTACAGCATCCTTCTTTCTCACAGGCCTGAGGCCTTTGAGGATTATGTTTCGTCCGGATTCGATCTTGTATTCACCGGTCATGCACACGGAGGACAGTTCAGGTTCCCCGGCATAGGCGGCATCTTTGCACCGGGACAGGGCCTCCTGCCTGAGTATGACGCAGGCGAGTTCAGATCCGGCCGCACGACTATGATAGTCAGCCGGGGCGTAGGCAACAGCATAATGCCGCTGAGGATCGGAAATCCGCCGGAAGTCGTTGTACTGGACATCAGGCCAGTCGGGTAAAACATTCTGCGGGAGATGTCAGTCTGTTGCCGATACGGTCATCACGATATATCTGTCCATGCTCTTGTCATAGATGCTCCAGCAGCATGCGCCATACCACTCATGTCCGTCGTCAAAATAATCAGACCAGTCAGTTGTCCATTCATAGATATCAAGCGCATCAGTGCCATTCGGAAAGAGGATATCATTTACTTTTCTGAAGTCTTCAGGCTTGTTTTTGCGGCCGTATACCGGTTCCATGAGCGCATACCAGTATGGAACGGTAGTTCCGAAGTTTTCATCATCCGGTCTCCAGTCGGCGTCATACCAGACATTGCCATAATAATCGGTCTTTACGATCTCAGGACAGTAGAAAAACTCCCCGGGATCAAGCGGTGATGGCTGGGCCTTATCGATATCAAAGGTCAATGGATGCATTTTATCTGCGATGTCATCGCCCCATTTTTCTCTGGCTCTTTCCTGATCCTGTATGCTTTCTTCTACAAGGCGTTCAAAAACTGCAAGCAAAGCTCTCCTTTGAGATTTAAGTCCTTCATAAGGCTTATCATCACATAAAAGATTATAGTCAACCACGCCGGCAGTATGATGTTCGCTGTCCGGATCATATTTTTTTACGAAATCATAGAAAATGTCATCCGTTATTATATGCATAGCTGCCGTTTTCTCCTGATTCCATTTCTACTTTAGCGAAGTTACGTTGTCTCTGGTCCTTTTTTAGCGTAAATGCACTGTCCCGGCAGATCTTTTCTTAATCTATGAGCATGCCGAATTCCCTGCACAGTTTATCAAAGCGCTCCTGCTCCTTCTCTTTTATCGGCTTTGACAGATCGTTCATGCAGTGATGTATAACGTCTGCGTCTTTAAGGACCTCATCCATCGGTCCATCAGTAACGAGCTTATCATCATGATGATAGATAGCGGAGCAGATAGTCTCTGTCTCCTCCTCATTTGTCAGGTCCAGCCCGCCCAGGATCTCTCTTGCCAGATCGGCTCCCTTATGAGCATGATCATCATATGATCCGCTCTTATACGCGTGCAGATCATGCAGCATAGCTGCCATTGACGCGATCTCCCAGTCGAGTCCGCGCTTTTTTGCTATCATGGTCGCCGCAAGCGAAACGCCGTAAAGATGCACGATCGCGCTGTTCCGCTTATCTTCATTTTCCATTTTATTCAGTTCAGCATTTACATAAGTTCTGAGTTCTTTCAGTCTGCCCATGATAATCAAATCCCTCCATTTACCAACAGATCATTTACCAACAGATCTCTCGCCTGATATATTTTGACACCATTTTCCGTCAGTCAGAGCCGGCGCACTCCTCACATGGAGTCTTTCCCGTAAGCTCCTTTCTGTAAGCACTATAAACACGGTCGCCATCCTTCAGCACCGGGCAGTCTTTGGAAACATGATAGTATTCACCATCAACAGTGTAATACACCTTTTTCTCAAACGGTGAATGAAACGTTATTGTGCCTCTGACTTTTTCATAGCAGGAAAGAGCCATCATAACAACAAGAATTATGATCGGGCCTGAAAGAACTGCGTAGGCAATTATGGTACTTATTTTGTCTGTAATTCTATGGTGTGTGTCTCTCTTCATTTCTTCATAAAAAATGTGTGATTTATATCCCGGTCCTGTACAATTCGATCACATTTATGACCGGTTCCTCATAAGGATGAACAGCTTTTACAGCTGCGATAGTCTCATCCAGCCGCTCCCCCTTTACAGTTACTTCAACTTTCAGCTCCTCTTCTTCGCTGATCACTCCTTCTTCTCCGATGAACGGATCTGTGCCCGGAAGAGGCCTCCATGTTCCGATGACCCTGCTGTATGACAGGCAGCAGTCATAATTACCTATGTGCCCGGCATCTGCACTTTGCAGGGCTTTCCTCAGATCTGCAAAATGCGTTTCAGGAATGAATATCTCAAGCTTGAAGTATCTGCCATTATTCTTCTGTGCAGATCCAGACAAAGCGCAGTTCCCCATCATTTTCTCTCCTCACGTCTTATTCCGTGATAAGTTCGGCATCCTTTCGGATCCTTTGCTGTACACGTGTTTCAGCTGCATCGATCCCCTTTTTTGAAGTGTTACTGCTCATCTAAGTGAGAAGTGTCATAGCAGTCCGGAAAGATCAATTGGAACATGCATGGCATAGTATGCGTCCTTATTTGGGATAGTAACAATGTCAATAAAAACATCTTTCTCTGCAAAATCCTCTTTGCAGATCTCGCTGCCATCCGGTTTTTTATATCTGTCTGTTCATGGAATTTACCTCTCCAGTCCGGCTTTATCTGCCCCGGGTCACTTTGCAAATGACTCTGCTGCATGCAATTACAGATGTGTTTTTATCCCTTTTTATATTTACTAAATAATAGCATAATCAATGCATAATAAAGGCGCTTTTCTAATGTGTATCCAGATGATACACTGACTATAAATGATCCGCACAGTTTCACAGGAAGTGCTTTCGCAGATCCATACCGGTGATATGATCACCTTTGAGGAAGATTCCATAATCATTCAATGAGATCCGGCCCTACCCGGGCAATAACAATGTAGACACGGTGTTCAGCATGAAAATAACTGCTTTAGTTCTTTTTTTTTTAATGTATATACTCATGATCACAAGACCGAAATACAGGCCTTTCTATGCCCTCGCGGTCGCTGTGATCTTTGTGGCAGCCGGAATAGTGCCTGTTGACAGTCTGCCGGGTGCTATCAACTGGAATGTTCTGATGATGATTTCCGGCACGATGATAATCGTCCACTATTTCATCGATTCACATATGCCAAGCCTGCTTGCAGACATTTTGCTCGGCAAGGCAGGCACTGTCAGAGGTGCAACCATATTGATGTCTGTTTTTACAGGTGTCATTTCCGCATTTATCGACAATGTCGCGACAGTGCTGATGGTAGCGCCCGTCGGGATGGCTATCTGCAAAAAACTTAAAATCAATCCTGTAGGCATGATCCTCTCGATCGCTGTTTCTTCAAATCTGCAAGGTGCCGCCACGCTTGTAGGCGATACCACATCTATCATGCTCGGCGACTTTGCGGACATGAATTTCATGGATTTCTTCTGGATGAACGGCAGGCCGGGTATTTTCTTTGCGGTAGAACTGGGAGCTGCCGCTACCATTCCTGTTATGCTGGTCCTGTTCCGCAAGGACAAAACGCCGGTTTCCTCAAGTGAAAGAATCGTTGTCAATGATTATGTACCGACTGTTATGCTTGTCCTGATGGTCGCAGCACTTATCATCGCTTCATTCATTCCTGATACACCTGCAGTGCTCAATGGTACTATATGCTGCACACTGGCCGTCATCACGATCCTGATCGACTCTATCAGTGAGCATCAGACCGATGATGCCGTCGCAGCGTTCAAAAATCTCGACTATGAGACTCTGGGTCTTCTGGCCGGACTGTTTGTCGTCATCAGCGGGCTTACTAATGTAGGTGTGATCGATGACTTTGCTGATCTGATAGTCAATTACGGCGGAGATAATATCTTCGTTCTGTATACGATCATTGTATGGGGATCTGTCCTGATATCCGCTTTTGTTGATAATATCCCTTATGTTGCCACTATGCTTCCTGTTCTTGCAACGGTAACGGCCTCGCTTGGGATCGAGCCGTATCTTCTGTATTTTGGCCTTCTTTCCGGCGCGACTCTGGGCGGCAGCTTGACTCCGGTCGGCGCATCAGCAAATATCACGGCAGTAGGTCTGCTGCGAAAAGAAGGTTATCATGTTTCATTCGGTCAGTTCATGAAAATAGGCATCCCGTACACACTGGCTGCAGTGATGACAGGATACCTTTATTTCTGGTATATCTGGAGATGATTCTAAAAGTACTGATCCGTAATTTATATATGTCTTCATTGATCAGATGATGGCCTGTTGTATCCCTCCAGGATCTTCTCAACAAAGTAATCGTATCTCAGGAAGAAGCCTTCTTTCATATGCGGCATTTCGATATATATGTTTTCTTTTCTCCTTGAAAGCAGTATATTCGACTCACCCGGCTCATACAGCCACCCTACTTCCTGCAGGTCTTTTTCTTTCAGACCGGTCACTATCCTGACAAAGTCATCGCTTCGCGGGCCGGCGTATCCAAGACCTACCAGCGCTGCTTCCTTTCCGTCCAGTTCGAATCTGAAGGCATCCTCTACGCCGTACTCATATTCGACGCAGAATGCAAAGGAATGATCCAGCAGTTTTTTTCGTTTTCTGCTGTTGCATTCTCTGAAGTATTTCCATTTTTCGGCAATTTGGGCCTTCTTATCATCTGTCAGCATTGCGTTAGTCACCTCAATAGATCCGCAGCCTGATCCTTATGTATATCCATCTGCTTCCCCTTTCGGAAAAAACTGTATCTGTAATAATCCCGGCAGCTGTTTGAAATTACCTGACTAAATAATTGTGTGGAGCTGCTGGTAAAAGTATACCACTCATCATGAAAAAAGCTTTAAAAAAAGCACAAAGCAAAAGGCTCTCAGGATCTCTGAAAGCCTTGTATCATGATATTTTTTAGTTTTCTGAATTGTGGACCACGACCTGCGGGAATGGTATCTCTACTCCGATCTCATCAAAGAGTATCTTGATGTCTCGAGCCAGCATCCGCTGCCCTGCAAAAATGTTCTCCTCAGTTACATCAACAGCAAATTTCAGATTGATCCCGCTGTCAGCAAGCTGATCAACGCCAAGAAGTTTAGGCGGATTTATATAAAGGTCCGGATGTTCCTCTTTAAGCTTCGGCATGGCCTCTGCGACCATCTTTTCCAGCTTGCGGAGGTCTGTTTTATACGATACTGCCACGATCGCCAGAGCAGTGGAAATGTTACGTGAGCGGTTCTGAAAATTCCGGATATCGGAGTTGTTTACGACTTTCAGATTTCCTCCAAGGTCCTCGATTACTGTCGTACGAACACCGATGTTGCGTACAGTTCCGCGGAAATCATCCAGGATGATCACATCACCGACGCTATACTGGTTTTCGAAAATTATAAATGCTCCGGTGATGATATCTTCAATCAGGCTCTGTGCACCAAATCCCAGGATCAGTCCTATGATCCCCACTCCTGCCAGCACTGCAGTAGCGTTGACGCCAAGGATGCTCAGGCCCCACACAATTGCGACAATTACCGCAACATATTTCAGCAATCCGGATATCAGATTGGTGACTGTCTGTGTTCTCCCGCCGCGAGCAGCCAACGCATTAAAAATCAGTTTCAGGACCTGATATACCAGCCAGACGATAGCTATCGCCAGGATCAGGGTGATGATCTGGGCAATGGTTGTATGCGAATTGTTCTGGAAGAGCATATGGTTCTTCTCCGTTTCCTCCAGGCTTTCTTTCAGACTTTGGGAAACAGGCAGCAATCGCGGATTTGCCAGAAGCAGCACCAGGATCGCCACAAGCACGATGCCCGCATAGGTCTTTCCGTTAGTCTTTTTCATAGATCCATCCTCCTTTTGATCGGCTTGCATTCTTTCTAGCCCTTATTGAAAACGTAATAAAAGTTAAACGGGGCCCACCTGTTATAACTATCTTCATCATACAGCGGTTCAGCTGAGAACCAGTACTCACCATTCGGGAAAGGACTGTCAGAATAATATTTGTAGAGCATGTGGTATTTCCCGTCGGCATCGGTATAATGAGATTCCTCCTTCTCACTGTAGAAGGTCCATGGCCAGTTTAGCATCAGGGACTCTCCGCCAGGTACGACCTTTTCCGGAGTTACCAATGAGCTGTCAACTATCACATCAACGGTTATGGTATATCTCGTCGTTCCACTTACAGGATCAACTTCCTCACCATCATTCCATCCGCCTTTTCCGTAACCAGTGTCGATACTCACATAGCTGCCCATATGGACAGGTCGTGTCTCAGTCTCGATCTCACCGGTTGTCCCGTCAGGATAAACGATTTCAAATATGATCTTAGCCCTTCCGGTAATACCGCCGGATGCCGGTGCTTCTATAAAGCAGCTGATCATGCCGCCCCATGCATCTCCGGTCTCTGTGGCCGGATCATAAACAACCATCTCGGAATATGTTTTATTAAGCTCCGGCTCGTAAAAGCCCTCACCCGTATCCACGTAAAGCCTTCCGGTTGCTGTTCCTCCCTTAAGATCATTAAGTGTCATGTCGAAGAAGAGAGTTGGATAATAATAGCCTTCAGGCTCCGGGCCCTCGACCTTAGGATCCAAAACAACGGTAGGAGCGTTCTTCACAACCGGCTCCGGCTCTGGATCCGGTATTGGATCCGGCTCTGGATCCGGTATTGGTTCTGGTTCCGGATCCGGGATTGGCTCTGGCTCCGGATCCGGGATTGGCTCTGGCTCCGGATCCGGGATTGGCTCCGGGTCCGGTATCGGAATTGGTTCCGGGTCCGGTATCGGAATTGGTTCCGGGTCCGGGATTGGCTCCGGCTCCGGGTCCGGTATCGGAATTGGTTCCGGGTCCGGTATTGGCTCTGGCTCCGGATCCGGATCTGGTTTCGGGTCAGGCTTTGGTTTTGGCTTTGGTTTCGGCTTTGGTTTCGGATCTGGTACTGGATCCGGTGTCGGAATCGGATCAGGTGTTGGTGTCGGGTCTATATTCGGAGCCGGCTCAGGATCCGGTACCGGCGTCGGCAGTGGCTGTGGATCCGGTTGTGGTATAACCTGTTTGATAATCTCCGGTTTCAGATCAGGTATGGTAAAGTCATACTTCGGAGACGGCATCAGGAACGCAAACATGATAAGAACGCCGACGCCTGTCAGAAATCCTTTTCGCGCTAAGTCAAGCCGGCGCAAACGACGCATTCTAAGCAGTGAAGATTCATTTCCACTCAGCGGTCCGTGCCGATGTCTGCCCTTGATCGGTTCATAGGGTCTCGCGTATTCAGGATATCGGTCATCGATCTCCAGCATCTATCCTTTTCCCCAAACCTCACGCAATATGCTAACTATTAGTATATCTAAAGTTAACAATATTCCATACAAAAAATCCTCTTGCTAAACAATTATTTGTAAGAAAATAACTACTCATCTCTGTCTAAGACAGGCGGTCTTTTGTTTTTTGTGCAAAGCAAAAGGCTCTCAGGATCTCTGAAAGCCTTGCAATTACTCCGGGATCATTTCCTTAAGTACTATGATGGTAATAAATCTGTTATCTTTGTCCAATAGTTATGGTTTCCATACGTGCAGGCCTTCGCCTGCTGCAATCTGCCTGATCAGTTCCAGAAGATCGTCGTCAGGATTGAAAACTGTCATGCTCGTATCATCCGGCTCTGAGAGGATCATTGAATCCCCTGCCATAATATAAAGGTATCTTAGCCGCATCTCTTCTGCAATGCGTTCAGGTGACGGATTCACTTCTGTCTCCTCATCGATCGAGACGTCCCTGTAGCAATTAAGCTTGAGGATCACATTTATATGTTTCTCCTTTATTTTCGCAAATCGTTCTCTTTCAAGATAATACTTCTCCACTGCAAAATATTGCCCCGGACTGTAGGCCGGAACTTGTTTCGGCAGTATGTCTATTATCCAGTATGGAGTCTGCAGTAATTCTTCTATAGTTCTCATTATTCTATGCGCTTTACATATATCTAATTATCATATCCGGGCCAGGAGTTTTTGCTTTTTTCACAGCTGTCTTCTCTGCAAACTTGAGATTGTCATGACCTCAAGCAGAGAATCATATTTCTTTTATCACCTTTGCCGGCACACCCGCCGCAATAACATTGGCGGGAATATCATGCGTTACAACAGCACCTGCTGCGACGACCGAATTGTCTCCTATCGTCACGCCTTTTGTAATTACAACACCTGCGCCTATCCAGACTTTATTTCCAATATGGATCGGTGCCGGATAAAGCAGATGCCTTTTATCCGGATCAATATCATGGTCAAGGGTTGCCAGGACTGTGTTGTGCCCTATGAATGTTCCGTCTCCGATAACTATGCCGCCCTGGTCCTGAAATTTGCACCCTGCATTGATGAAAACGTTGTTACCGACCGTAATGTTTTTCCCGAAATCAGTATAGAACGGAGTCTCGATTCTCACGCCCTGTCCGACCGGCTTTGCGGTAATTCTCTTAAACAATTCCGTGATCTCATTCTGGTCCTCATGCCATACGTTGTTCATCTCAAACAGCAGACGCCTGTTTTCCTGAATATATGCGCGCATGGATGAAACGATCTCAGGGTCATCGCCAAACGATCCACCGTTATCAAAACAGGCAAGCAGATCATCGATCTTCATCATGTTTATATCCTCACAAATCTGTATTTGTCATTCTCATTAAGCTCTCTTAGGTTTCTTTTCGGGCAGTCCCGCATACATTCCCTCAAGTAATTCTGAAATCAGATACCATCTCTGCTATTCCACCACAACAGCATTTTTTATATATTCAAGCGTATTTGTAAACGCCTTCTGAAGGATTTCATCAGATAATTCAAGCGGGAAAATATATCCGGATCTCGATAATCCCGCAGCTACGTTATCACATATGCATTCAATGACATCGATCAGTGTTATATCATCCGGACAATGTCTTGTCATATGATGCCTTTCCAGTTCACAGTA
>JAFVPI010000024.1 GCA_017505405.1 Mogibacterium sp. | reverse complement strand
TATCAGCACGACCGCGTTCTCGTTGTAGTTCGAGATGATCGTTCCGAGGATGTAGTCTCTCGTCGCCGGATCGACTCCTCCGATAGGCTCGTCGAGCAGATATACCTGTGCCTGTCTCGCCATCACCAGGCAGAGCTGCAGTTTCTCTTTTGTGCCCTTCGACATCTTCTTCATGGTCTGCTTGCGGTTGATACCTAGATCATCTACCATGGACTCCGCCTTCTGCCTGTCGAAGTCTTCAAAGAAGTCTTCGTAGATGTCCATGAGCTGTGACGCTGTCATGTAGTCAGGCAGCGCGTTCCTGTCCGGCAGGTATGCCACCACTTTCTTTGTTTCGACGCCCGGCGCGCTGCCATTGATGGTAACGCTGCCCGATTCAGGCTGAAGCAGCCCGTTCAGTATTTTGATGAGCGTCGTCTTTCCGCTTCCGTTCGGTCCGAGCAGTCCAACGATCTGTCCCTGCTCCAGCGAGACAGTGACATCGTCAAGAGCCGTAAGATCGCCGAACTTCTTTGTAAGATTGCTGATCTCTATTCTTGCCATCTCTCTGCCTCCTTTCTATTTATCCTCAGTCATTTCTTTCATCCAGTTGTTTACGGACGTCTTTATAGCACTATCGTCCATTCCTATCTTGCGAAGCTTCTCTGTGAGTTCTTCGAAGTATTTCTTCGCAAGCTCCTCGTGCAGATCTCTGAGCACAGCTTCCTCCTTTGTAACAAATCTCCCGCTTGTACGCTCCGAATAGACCAGCCCCCTGCGTTCCAGCTCGGCGAGAGCTCTCTGCATGGTGTTCGGATTGACTCCGGCATCCAGTGCCAGATCTCTCACCGACGGCAGTTTGTCGCCGGGCGCGTACGCGCTGCTCGCGATACGCATCGTCATTTCGTCTATTATCTGAGTGTAGATAGGGATTCCATCTTTAAAGTTCCATTCCATTGTTTCGTCCCTTTTCTTTCTGCCCGGACCGCCTCTGACTTTCAAAGCGCTGCTCTTGCAGCACGCTCCCTGTCATCGGGAAGTTCCCCGAGCCTTCCGTAGATTCAGCGCAGCGGCCGATCGCGCTGACCCTTTATAAAAAACGATATCGATTTATGTGCTTTGCCGGCATCTTCATTGTTTTAATGCGCTGCCTTTGCGCATTGTTCTTCAATACCGGTCTTATAATTTTGTATTACTGTATTAACTACTTAGTACAATAGTACAACTTGCGATGCCTGTCAACCCCCTTGGGCAAATATTTTAAAGTGTTAAGAAATACCCTCATCCGTAAAGGAGCGGATGGGTAGCAACAGTAAATGCAAGACGGCTGTGGATAAGCGATCCGCATCCTTTTATAAAGAAAGCGCTGTGCGTAAGTCTGTGGGCAGGATGTTGGCAGCCTGCCTGTCAACGGGCTGTCCATAGACTTATGCATGGTGCTGCAGAAAGATCGCTTATCCATGGCCGCTCGTCTCCACGCTTATGCATACTGCACCCTTCGGTATCTCCATATTTCCACAGACATTTAGCCGATATTCATGTAATGAATACTCTATACATAGATGGCATTGGTGCTTTATCTGTAAGTTTTGAATATAAAGCACCAATTATTTGGCGCCTGCCTTTTCAGTGCAGCATAGGAGTAACCAACGCCATACTTATCATCCTGATATATTTAGATATGATCCTTTTGCTTTCCGGTGATATTCATTTGATTCCATATTCATTTCATGAATTATAAGAAGTTCCAGACCAGAAAAGCCTGTTTATAATGAATAATGGTGAATAACTATGCAAAGTCAACGATCTGGGGAAAGATATTCTGTATTGCATCAGGATGTGATTGGTCATCCGCATTATCTATAGGAAGAATAGGCGCCAATTATTTAGTCCTTCAAACATGTAATATCGATTAGAAGCTCCAATAGCAGAGTTTTTCAGGAAGAGATAACTGTTGAGTTATGGATAACCGGAATGGCACCATGCATAAGTGCATGGACAGCATATTGACAGACAAGCTGCCAACATCCTGCCCACACGCTTATGCACAGCGCCATTTCCGAAAATCTTTTAGGCCGGTTATCCACAGCCTCAACAGCTACTACCGCTGCTTGTCAGCCAGCTCATGTTTCAATGATCTTCATTTAATAGGTGCGGTACATCGAAAAAGTGCCGGGTCCTCATAATAGTGCATCTATTGTTTGCGTTAGGGTGTTTTTCGTTTGTCGTTTGTTTAGAGGAATAGTAGAATCTGGTCCAAACAAATAAGGTGGGAATAAATAATGTTAATGAACGCGGAATTGAAACACAGAATAAATTACGAGCTATCGCTACTTGAGCATGCAAAGACAGAGTACTCCCAACGATTGGAATTGCTCCGGAATTACAAGGGCGCATTTCTTCGTCGCTCGAAGCACGGAACCAGCGGATACTACTTTCACATTAAGCGAAGGGGTTTCGAGAAATATGAATACTTAGGGAAATCTGGACATCCCGAAGTTAAGCGCGTTCAGGAGGTGCGGTTTCTTGAGGAGGTGCTTAGGCGAATAGATATGAACATTGAACTTATGGAGACCCTTCTTAATGATTTCCTCCCATTTGATCCAAGTTCTGTTTGCGAAAGTTTGCCAGAGGCATATCGCTGTGAGGTGCCTCCGGTTTCGGAGCTTTACGAGCGCGAGGGTGCCAGGTGGAAGGCAGACAGGCTTAAGTATCAAAAGAGATTTCCCGAGAACTACCCGGAGAACAAAAGACACACGACTACTGACCGAGTCAAGGTCAAAACGATAAGTGAACTGACCTTATATGAGATGTTCAAGGCAGCAGGACTCGTCCAGGTGTATGAACTGCCGCTTGCGATGAATGATTATGGTCCACCGCTGTATCCGGACTTTACGATTCTGTCACCTGTCGATATGAAGACCGAGATCATCGTCGAATTTGCAGGGCGGCTGGATAGCTGGAGTTATTGCAAAGATTTCGGTGAAAGATTAAGCAGATACATAAACAATGGGTATATTCCCGGTGTGAATCTGTTCTTTGTATTTGGTGATAAGGACGGTAATATAGATTCTGCCCAGATCGAGAAGGTGATCGCTGAAATCAAAGGGCTTCGCAATGTGCCGGCAGCATAGAGGAAACATGCTGCCAGATAAAAGCACATACAGAACAGGGCATAGACTGTCTGAAAGAAAAGAGGATGGCTGCAGCCATCCTCTTCATCTCTTTTATTTCTTATATTGCTTCTTGCTTGTTTATGTCGGGCCGGGCTTTGTTGTGCTTGCTTATGCCTAGCTTTCTATGTCGAGCCAGGTTATGTTGTGTTTGCCTATACCGGACTTGCTTTTGCCTAGCTTTTTTATGTCGGGCTTGCCTATGTTGCGCTTGCCTATGTCAGGACGAATATCACCAGTACGGAAGCGACTGCTATAAATCCGACCATCACCAGCGCCGCTATTCCAAGTTCCTTGAGTCCGAGCTTTTTCTCTTCTTTGTTGTACGTTTCATTCGGGTCATAATCAGTAAGGCCCAGTTTGGTACTCGAATATGTCAGCAGCATATCATCAAAGTGCCTCCATATCGATTTATGTTCCTTATCACTCATTATTCTCCTTTTCTCATATAGCTGTTACTGATCTGTGGTTTCTTCGATAGTGTATTTTTCTCCGCCCCCATGACCCGTATAGCGCATTACGAAATCGTATCTGTCGTAGTACATGCCGGCAAGCTGCCTCACCTGTATGCTCTCTGCCGACCAGCCTTTTCTGGTTGCCTCCAGTATTTTTCCATCTCCCAGATAGAGAGCCACATGATGAAAATCCGATTCGCCTATGTTTTTGTTTGCGACCAGTACATCTCCCTTTTTCAGGCTGGACTTCGCAGGCTTATTGACATTTTTCCAGTCACCGTATCTTGTATAGCTCTGCTCGGTCATGCCTACACTGTCGCCCTTTTTGCACGCCTTCAGCATCTCCGGATCACCGGCGCCGTGGGCAAAGCACGCATGCACTAAAGCATTGCATATGTAGGTTTTTTCATAACCCTTGCCTTTTTTTCCATTCGTCTTGCAGAAGTAACATCCGTTGTGGAGAGCCTGCGGACATTCACCGTACGTGAAGGAGTCATCCTCAGCTATATCGACGCCCCAGTCGCACGCGGCATCTATAGCTTCTTCAGTTGACATCTTCTCGGACTCTATCTCAAATGTCTGAACGTTTTCAGGGCTTTTTGTCTTTCTGTCTTCGGTGTATCCGACAAGCTTCATTTCGTATGTTTTATCAGGATCGAAATCCGAAAGAGTATACTCAGTGTCGCTTGTCTCGGTCAGGAGCTCTTCACCGTTATACAGTTCGAAGCTCGTGTACTTATCGTTCGGCTCCCACGTGAAAACGATGTCCTGCCCTTTGATCTCTGCTTCCATGTCACCGGCGGATACCAGCTTCACCTTTACATCCTTACTCATGGCGCTGTACGCGGTGAACGGCTCTTCAGTCACGGTTTCTTCCTGCCCACTTTCAAGCGGAGCTTTTTCTTCGCCAGCCTCTGCATCAGTTGCGTTATCCTGCTCACGATATGCCTTTGCCGAGTAATGATATGTCTGATCACTATCCGCGTTCTTGTCCACAAACGTCAGGTCTGTCTGATCTGCGATCTTTTTGTCGTCCCGGTAGATCTCATAGCCCGTCGC
>JAFVPI010000023.1 GCA_017505405.1 Mogibacterium sp. | reverse complement strand
GCAGCGCAGCTTGTCGATGAGTTCCTTTTCTTTGTCCGGGTCTTTCAGAGTCACATCGTATGTGAGCCTGAACATGCTTCCCATGTTTGTGGTCCTGACGTTGACCAGCTCGCATGAGCTCGTATACTCCTCGAACAGATCGTCAAAGACTCCCGCATAATCGAGGTCCTCAGGAATAACTATCCTGAAGCTTTTATATCTGTCTGCATTCCTTTTGGTCCCGAAGTCGAACTTTCCCGAAAGCAATATCACCAGCGCCAGCACTGCAGTGAATGCTGTTGCGAATCCCAGATAGCCCATGCCCGTCGCAAGACCTGTTGCCATCGCGAGGAATATCGCGCATATCTCCTTGGCAGTTCCCGGGACCGAGCGGAACCTTACGAGGCTGAATGCTCCCGCGACCGCAATCCCTGCTCCGATGCTTCCGTTCACCATTGCGATGATCACGCATATGATGGCCGGCAGCATTGCCAGTGTTACCACGAAGCTCTTTGTATAGCGTGTGTTGTACATGTAAGCCGCGGCAATGAGCATGCCAAGGAGCAGTGATACTCCGAACGATGCTCCGAACTGAGCCGCGCTGATTGCATTAGTTGTAGTTGATCCGTAAATGCTCGACAGTAATTCCGTCATTGCTGCCACCTCTCTTTCCCTGTATGTTCTCCGGGCTGCTTCCGGATCGGCGCCCGGCTTTTCCTCTTTTGTGAACCGGCTCATTCTTTACAGCCCGCCCATTCCTCTTGTTTACACCCGCATAATAACGGTCCAAACTTAAATGAAACTAAAGCCCCGGAAAAAAAACCATATCTCTTCGCTTTACCAGAAAAGTGTATTGATCGTGCTTCGCCGGCTTCCGTCCCGATGGTCCATTTTCGGCGTTTGGGACGGAAGCCGAACATCCGGAGCTACACATGCTCCCTGTTCTAAGCTATAACTGTTGACCGGAACGCCAACATATACAGAAAAACCGGGATATGCATCGATTTTGCTGTTCCCGGTTTTTCTTTCTTCCACTGGCTTAATGACTTTGCCCTCAGGCGCAGCCCTTTACGCTGGTGATTTGTATAGGTTTTTAATGAAGGTTTATATGAAGAAAAAATATGGATCATTTATTGTTCAGGCAGATATCCTGCCTAAAGAGGCTGCGCGCTTTTGTCTGAAGCGGCTGTCTCTTCCCGCCTTTTGTGTGGAGATCTGTCCGGCCTCTGGTTGACTGTCTCCTGCAGTAACACGGCTTGCAGCGGCGATCATATGAGCACGATCCGCAGGCGTCTTGTCCATAAATCGGCAGTATGCTGTTCCGTACTTTGAAAATGATGTCTTGTAAAGGCGCTCCCTTGAAAGCACTTTAGTCATCCACGGAGGGATCGCTCCAGGGCATTTGAGTTCCATCAGGAACATCCCTTCCTCAAGCATCTCTGTTCCGTATGCTTCTGACTTCAGCGAGAGATCATTCTCCCTGCAGCGTATATTGCAGTCAAAAGTGACCCTGAATTCCGAGCCGCCATCGGCTGTCTGCGCGCCTTCTTTCATCCTGTAGGCTTCACGGTCATAAGCCAGATAGAGAACAGGTTTAAGCCCGCTGTACAGCCCCCTGAAGTACTCGATCTCGCTCGTGACCTGCGTGGATCCCGCGTCAGTCTCATGAATGACCGCCGGATCATTCGAACCGGCCATCCACTTCATCGCGTCTGCTTCGCGGAGTCCGACACGCCTTTTATATACAACGCCGTCGAACTTGCGCTTCAGCTCAACAAAGACCGTGCTTTCCGCATCAGCCTTTGCATAGCTTCTGATGCGGAGCTTCTCCTTGAAGTCCGGCTTTGCTATGGAATGTCTGGCGAGAACAAAGTCGTCAGTGTCGTAGTAGATGTTTCTGACTGTCGATCTGCCGAACCTGTCCATTTCCATATAAGGCTCCATGGCCTTCAGGATGCGGGTCTTCTGTTCTGCCGTGACCATGTATTTGATTTCATATCTTTTGAACACTGCCTGGTATCCCATCGCATTGCCTCCTTTACAGTACGAAAGATACCAGTCAATACTTAAACCAAACTTAAACTGAAAGAACTTTTTCCGGGCAGCAAATTACCGCCTGTGCATCGCACTATCGCGGCATATAACAAAAGCCCCAGCTCTGAAAGCAGGGGCTGCAGTGTTTAAGTTTTGTCAGGATTACCTGTATAGGATATGTCCGTCGCATTTTTGTTCAGATATTGCTGTGGCCGGTAAACCGCTTTACTGAAGAGGGATCACCGCAGTGACGATAAAGTCGTGGCCGCTGCCGGTGCGTGCCGAGATCCGCCCTCCATGAGCGTTCACTATGGCGTTTGCCATTGAAAGTCCTATGCCGTGGCCTCCCGTCTGCGAGTTGCGGGAACTGTCCATGCGGTAGAATCTCTCGAAGACATGCGAGAGCTGTTCATTCGTGAGCTCAGCTTCCGTCTCGTTGCGGACCTCTATGAGGGCATCCTTCCCTTCCCTGCGTAGAGCGACATTTATCACCGGAGGCGCAGGCATGCCGTCCTCTTCCTCACCGCAGTCGATCACGCGCGGCGGGATCGAGTACTTTATTGCATTGTCGAGGATTATTGAGAGGAGCTTCTCGAGCTCTTTAGTGCTGCCCTGTACGGAGACCATAGGTTCAATGTCAGTGGCTATGGCCTTGCCCTGCTCCTCTGCAAGCGGCTCGAACGACGCCGCAGTCTCTGCGACTATATCTGACAGAGGCACTTCGGTCATGACGAGAGAGCTGTCTGCCTCCTCCATGCGGGAGAGGTATACGAGATCATTCGTGAGACCTGTTAGCCGGTCAACCTGATCATCTATGTCGCCCAGGTTCTCCCTCAGCTCGCTTCTGTCGATCCTCTTCCTGTCGAGTTCCATGTCCATAAGGTCGATATTGGCCTTGATGATCGCCAGCGGAGTCTTGATCTCATGCCCCGCATCGGTGATGAAGCGCTTCTGCTTTTCGTAGCTTTCGGCTACCGGTCTGACTATGCGGCCTGCAAAGTACAGTATCACAAAGAATACCGCCAGCAGTCCGATGAGCGACATCAGGATGCTTGCTCTCAGGAAATCCCGGAACGAGCCAAGTACGCGTCCGCAGTCGAGGAATGTGATGCGTATGCTGCTTCCATCATTATCCACGGAGTATCTGAAGTCCTTGATGAAGCCCGCTTCCTCTCCGGAAGCGAAAGCTTTCTTCGCATATTCCTCCGCCTCTGCAGAATCGATCGAGGCGATCCTTTCAATGTTCATCTTCTGCACAGTGCCGTCTTCACTGAGAGCGACTACAAAGAACCTGGATTCCTCGGCCTCGTCACGTGTCATCGGATGGCCGCCGCCTCTTCTGCCTAGGAAAGGGGAATCATCAGGATCACCGATGTAATCATCATCAATAAAGTCCATGTCGAACCAGCTGTCGCGATCTCCGAACGGAGCTCCGTCCGGAGTCATGAG
>JAFVPI010000022.1 GCA_017505405.1 Mogibacterium sp. | reverse complement strand
TTTCATTCCGAGTTCCATGTGTGTCTTGAAAAAATGTGCAAGTTCTGCCGGAGAATCAACTCTGTAGTCCACTTTGAATCCGCTCTTGCTGGTATAGAAAGCAGGCATGTCTTCTGTTCCCATACCTATTACAGGAACTCCTTTTGTTTCAAGGTATTCGAGGGTAAGTCCTATGTCGAGTATGGATTTGCATCCGGCGCATATGACCATTACCGGTGTCTGTGCGAGCTCTTCGAGATCGGCGCTTATATCCATGGTGACTTCAGCTCCTCTGTGAACTCCGCCGATGCCGCCGGTTGCAAATATATTTATGCCTGCCATATGAACTATCATCATGGTTGTTGTGACTGTGCAGGCTCCATCCATGCCTTTTGCACAGAGCATGGCCAGATCGCGTCTTGAAGCTTTAGTGATCTCAGGACCTTTTTTTCCGAAATATTCGATTTCGTCAGGTGTGAGTCCTGCTTTGAGACGGCCTCCGATTATTGCGATCGTTGCAGGAGTTGCTCCGTTTTCTCTTACAATTTTCTCAACGGCGAGCGCAGTCTCAACATTCTGAGGGTAAGGCATGCCGTGTGAGATTATTGTGGATTCAAGAGCAACGACAGGTTTGCCGGCATTAAGAGCCGCTTTTACCTCTTTGCTGATATCAAGATATTTATTCATTATTAGATTTCTCCTTCTCTGTATTCCTTTAATTCCCTGATAAGTACATTATGCTCTTTTATCTTGTTATTGATTAAATCACCGCTCATGCCGGGGTGGATGGCAGGATCCACCGAAATGGTGATAGAAGCCGCAGCATTTGCAGCCATTGCCGGAGCAGTGATACCGTCTCCATCTTCATTTTCATTGAGAGTCGACCAGACTATCGCAGCCATAGCCGAGTCGCCTGCTCCCGTAGTAGTTTTTACATGGGCAGGATATCTGTCGACCATTATTGCGTGGTCTTTGTCAGCTGCGATCATTCCGTGAGGTCCCATGGATATGAAAACTCTTCTTACTCCCTGATCTATCAGAGTGCGGGCGGCCTCAAGACAGTCGTACTCGTTTTCTATTATCATGTCGCTCAGAAATTCTGCTTCGAGCAGATTAGGCTTGAGTGTGTCTATCCCATCGAGATGTCCCTTGATCTTATCAGCGTGTGAAACGGATACCGTATCAACATAAAGAGGGACTTTGCATATTTCTTTGAGCTTAAGCAAGGATTCCTGTGAGAGATTGCAGTCCGCGATCACTGCCATCGCTGAATTGATCACGTCACTGACGGATTCAAGGTATTCGGGAGTTATTTGTTTTACTATGTCTACATGCGAAAGAGCCAGCTCCATCTCTCCCTTCTCATCATTTATGAACAGATAAACTGAGGAGGATCCGCCGGGCACCATTACGGAAAGGCTGGTATCAAGACCGATGCTTTCGCATTTTTTCAGCATCTCCATGCCGAGTGGGTCGTCACCTGCGGCGGTAATGAGCTCTACATCTATTCCAAGCAGAGTTAAATTATGAGCGATGTTTCTGGCAACGCCTCCGTAGCTCATTTTTATGACACCCGGATTTGAATCTCCAGGGATCAGAGGCTTATATGGAGTGCCTCCTATGTCTATATTGGCAGCTCCGATTACTACTGCATATCCTTTATTTTTCATAATTTTATTTTGATTTTTTTAATTATATTAAGATTTCTGCTGTTCCTTGATGCGTTCCTTCCAGCATTTGTGGCACATAGCCGTGTATCTGTCGTTTCCGCCGAGCACCACCTGATCGCCTTCTGTAATGATGAGTCCGTTGTCGTCAAATCTTGCGTTTACAGTCGCCTTTCGTCCGCACTCGCATATCGTTTTGATCTCTGTGATGGAGTCTGCGAGCTCCATGAGTCTCTGGGCTCCAGGGAAGAAATGTGTAAGAAAGTCAGTGCGAAGTCCGAAACAGAGAACCGGGATATCCTCTTCATCGACGAGCCATCTGAGTCCGTCGATCTGCTCAGGAGTCAGGAACTGAGCCTCATCGGCGATTATTACATCGTAATTTCCGGCCTCGTGATATGTCTTTATGATGTCATCATCAGGATGTATCACCTGAGCCTTCTGCTGCAGACCTATGCGGCTCTTTATGATATCTGCGCCGTCACGCGTGTCGGTTCCCGGTTTTATGAGCCAGACTGTCATGCCTTTCTCTTCATAATTAAATTTTGTGGTCAGAGCCTGGGCGGATTTTGATGATCCCATTGCTCCGTATTTAAAGTAAAGTTTGGCCATGCAGCACCTCCGATAACCGCTAAAAATAACAGCTTTCTGTCATATCTATAATACAATAAAAAGGAGGGGGTAAGAGAGATACTTTTGAAATAATTAAAGCTGATTTTGGTGTCTTTATATATGCGGATTTTTTATAAAAATATTTTGTTTTTTCGGCCGTTATACTATAATTACCCCGTGGGGATCGACGGATTCCATGTTCTAAATATCACTCTAAAGTACTTTAGGAGGAACGTGATGAAGAAATTTCTTGTTTTACTCCTCGCAGCTCTGATGGTATTCTCATTTGCAGCTTGCGGGGGCGGCGGTGGCGGAGATGAAGCTGCAGCCGATGATTCAATGAAGGTGGCAATGGTTACTGACTATGGTGATATCACTGACCAGTCCTTCAACCAGACAACTTATGAGGCTTGCAAGGCATATTGCGAGGCCAACGGCGTAGACTTCACTTATAAGAAGCCGGCATCCGATGCTGATGCTGACCGTGTTTCTTCGATCGAAGAGGCTATTGAGGAAGGATACAACGTAATCGTAATGCCGGGATACGCATTCGCAGCTGCTATCCGTGAGGCAGCTCCTCTTTACCCGGATGTTAAGTTCGTAGCGCTCGACGTCAGTGAATATGACCTCACACACGACGGATCAGGCGCAGAAGTAGAGTTTGATGGTCCTAACGTATTCAGCGCTGTTTACCAGGAAGAGCTTGCAGGCTACATGGCTGGTTACGCAGCAGTTAAGCTGGGATACACAAAGATCGGATTCCTCGGCGGAATGGCAGTTCCTGCTGTACAGAGATACGGCGGCGGATTTGTTCAGGGTGTTGATGCTGCTGCAGGAGAGCTCGGAAAGACTGACGTAGAAGTCAAGTATGCTTACGGCAACCAGTTCTTCGGCGATGCTGATATCACAGCTGCTATGGATACATGGTATGGCAAGGGCACAGAAGTCGTATTCGCATGCGGCGGCGGAATCTTCACATCTGCTGCTGAGGCTGCTGCAAAGGTTAACGGCAAGGTCATCGGCGTTGACGTAGACCAGGCCGGCACTATCGACGGCGCATATGGCGAAGGCATGACAGTTACATCCGCTATGAAGGGTCTCGGCGCAACAGTTAACACACTGCTCGCTGCTATCCAGAACGGAAGCTGGGATGATTATGCAGGCCAGATCCAGACTCTCGGACTCGTTTCAGAGACACCTGCTGACAACTATGTACAGCTGCCTGATTCGACTCAGTGGAACGATGGATTCCAGCAGGCTGACTATGAGCAGCTCGTTAAGGAGCTCTTCAACGGTGAGAGAACAGTATCCAATGATGTTTCTGCTCTCCCGAATGTTGCTAACATCAAGGTTGATGATCAGGGCAACATCAAGTAGTCAATCATGACAGATAATAAAGGCGATTCCGCAGGGAACCGCCTTTTTTTTATATAAATCAGAATTGAATAATAGTATAATGACTATGTATAGGTATTACTGTTTTTATAGGACGGAGGAATACGTGATATGGATGCACCTTATGCGATAGAAATGGTGAACATCACCAAACGATTCCCCGGCATCATAGCGAATGACAACATTACGCTGCAGCTTAAGAGAGGCGAGATACACGCCTTGCTTGGCGAAAACGGTGCCGGTAAATCGACCCTCATGTCTGTCCTTTTCGGTTTGTATCAGGCTGAAGAAGGAGTAATCAAAAAGGACGGCAAAGAGGTAAAGATCAACAACCCTAACGATGCCAATGACCTGGGCATCGGAATGGTACACCAGCACTTCAAACTGGTCCAGTGCTTCACGGTTCTCGAAAACATCATCCTGGGAGTTGAGTCCACAAAGAACGGCATACTCCAGATGGATGAAGCCAGAGAAAAAGTAAAAGCTCTTTCCGAGAAATACGGACTTCAGGTCGATCCTGACGCCAAGATCGAAGACATCACTGTAGGAATGCAGCAGAGAACTGAGATCCTCAAGATGCTCTTCAGGGACAACGAGATCCTCATCTTCGACGAGCCTACTGCCGTACTTACGCCGCAGGAAATCGAAGAGCTGATGGAGATCATGAAGAACCTCAGAGCCGAGGGAAAATCAATTCTGTTCATCACTCATAAGCTTAATGAGATCAAGGCTGTAGCCGACAGAGTAACGGTTCTCCGCCGCGGCAAGTACATCGGTACTGTTGATGTAGCTACTACTTCGAAAGAAGAAATGAGCCGCATGATGGTAGGCCGTGACGTAAACATGGTAGTCGACAAGACTCCTGCAAAGCCGAAGGATGTCATACTCAAGGTCGAGAACATGACAGTAGCTTCCAAAATGCACTCCAACAACGCTGTCAAGAACGTCAGCTTCGAAGTGCATGAAGGCGAGATCGTATGTATCGCGGGTATCGACGGCAACGGCCAGACAGAGTTTGTTTACGGACTCACCGGAATGGAGCCTCTCGTAGACGGCAAGATCACCCTCTGCGGTGAAGACATCACAAAGGAATCGATCCGCAAGAGAAGCAGACTGCTGAGCCACATCCCTGAGGACAGACATAAACACGGACTCGTTCTCGATTATCCTCTCGAGTACAACATGGTCCTCCAGAGATACTTCGAGCCGGAGTTCACCTCAAAGGCAGGCTTCCTCAAGAGACCTGAGATCCGCGCGTACTCTGAGAAACTCGAAAAGGAATTCGACGTAAGATCAGGCCAGGGTCCTATCACGATCGCAAGAGCGATGTCCGGCGGTAACCAGCAGAAGGCCATCATCGCGCGTGAGGTCGACAAGGACCACAAGCTGCTCGTTGCGGTCCAGCCTACAAGAGGTCTGGACGTCGGAGCTATCGAGGGCGTTCACAAACAGCTGATCGCTGAGAGAGACAACGGCCGTGCGGTCCTGCTTATCTCGCTCGAGCTTGAAGAGGTAATGAACGTTCCTGACAGGATCCTCGTAATGTACGAGGGCGAGATCGTCGGAGAACTCGATCCTAAGAAGACAACAGTTGAAGAACTCGGTCTCTTCATGGCAGGCGCCAAGAGAAATGTCAACATCGATGCCAATACAGCTGAGATCGAAGAGTCGGAAACCATTGATACAGCAAGGAAGGAGGAGGCGTGATGAAAGAGAAGAAAAGCTTATTGAAGAATCCGTCCTTCCAGTCGATACTTACATCGCTCATCTGTATCGTACTCGGACTTCTGATCGGATACATAGTATTGCTCATGATAAACCCGGCCGGAGCGGGGGATGCTATCAAGACTATCCTTCTGAACTTCCTGACACGTTCCAGCTCGGCTGCCAGGGCAAAGGCTCTGGGAAACACGCTTGCCAAGACAGCGCCGCTGCTGATGTGCGCGTTATCGATCTGCTTCTGCTACAAAGTAGGCCTGTTCAACATCGGAGCTCCGGGACAGTATGAAGCCGGAGCCTGCATCGGCCTTTACGCAGCGATCGCATGGCACACACCTTGGTTCGTAAGCCTTATCCTTGCGGCTATCGCAGGTGCGGTTGTCGGATCCATCTCCGGCGCGCTCAAGGCATACAGAAACGTAAACGAAGTTATCTCGGGCATCATGCTCAACTGGATAATCCTTTATCTGACGAACACGATCCTGGGCGGAAAGAAGACAAAGGATATCGCAAGCCCGTATACCATGAAGCTTGGCTCAGCGGGTCATGTGAAGATCCCTTCAGCCGGACTCAACACTCTGTTTGCGAACAACAAAACAGTAACGATAGCGATCCCTCTTGCGATCCTGTTCGCGATACTCATCTGGGTGATACTGTCGAAGACAAAATTCGGCTACGAGCTGCGCGCTACCGGTTTCAACAAGGAAGCCGCAAAGTATGCCGGAATGAAAGAAAAACAGAACATAATCGTAACACTCGCTATCGGCGGAGCTCTTGCCGGGATCGGCGCTGCATTCCTCTTCCTTACAGGATATCAGGAATGGTCGACTACACAGAACTCTGTGCCGGCAATGGGATTCAACGGAATCGCGGCTACGTTCCTCGGCGGACTGCATCCGATCGGGACGATCTTCGCATCGTTCTTCATCCAGTCCATCACGGACGGCGGAGCCCTCATCAACAAGTCGGTATATCCTTCGCAGATCTCTGACCTGATCTCATCGATCATCATCTACCTCTGCGGATTCGTACTGTTCTTCAAGTTTGCTATCAATAACTGGATAAGCAAGAAGGACAAGGGAGGTCCGAATGTGAATGACGTGCCTGTCAAAGATGACGCTGCTAAAGCGGAAGGAGGTGAGAAGTAATGGTACTGTTACTGCAATACACTATCATATTCGCCTCTGTACTTTGCCTCGTGGCACTCGGCGGATGCTTCTCCGAGCACTCCGGTGTTATCAACCTGGGTCTCGAGGGAATCATGGTAATGGGAGCTCTCGGCGGAGCTGTAACGATGTTCATGCTTCCTGCCGGCACTTCCAAGTTCGTCATCATAATTGCGACAACGCTCGCGGCGATACTTCTCGGCATGCTCTTCTCCTGCCTGCTGGCGGTGGCATGCATCAACTTCAAGGCTGACCAGACTCTGATCGGTACTGCTATGAACCTGCTGGCTACAGCAGCTGCAACAGTATTCGTAAGAGCTATGAACACATCGATCAACCCTGACAACGTTTCAACATCGATCCAGTACATCGGACCGAAGAAGGCATTCCTGAAATACATCGGAGGCTTCGAATTCAACTGGTTCATGTTAATGGCAGTCGTGTTGCTGGTCGTATCGTACATACTGCTCTACAAGACCAGATTCGGTCTCAGACTCATGGCCTGCGGCGAAAACCCTCAGGCTGCTGACTCGGTAGGTATCAACGTATACAAGATGCGCTGGGCAGGCGTACTCATCTCGGGCTTCCTCGGCGGACTCGGCGGTATCGTGTATATCACAGCCGGCGTATCCGAGTGGAAATTCGAAATGGGCGTTGCGGGCTTCGGCTTCCTGGCTCTGGCTGTAATGATCTTCGGTCAGTGGAAACCGACCAACATCGCACTCGCTGCGCTGCTCTTCGGACTCTTCAGAGCTCTGTCCAACGTATACACAGGAATCCCGTTCCTGGCTGCGATGAACATCCCGAGCACGGTATACAACATGCTGCCTTACATCATCTCGCTCATCGTTCTGGCATTCACATCCAAGAACTCCAGAGCACCGAAGGCAGAAGGAATACCATACGACAAGGGCATGCGTTAAAGCATATCTGTACGACAAAGGAATACACTAAAGATTTCTGCAAACTTATATTTTGCAGATCCAGTGTCTTCACAGCCAGCCGGTTTAATACCGGCTGGTTTTATATTGCGTGGAGTGTTTTGGCGTTTTCCCTGAAGCGCTGATTTAGCGGCAGAAGGATAAAGATTTTATTCCCTATAGGGCAATATGCTTATGAGGAGGAAAACATTGGGCCTCCAGCAAAGAGAGAAGAGCAGCTAAAAGGGGCAATTTCGGATTATTATTCTTAGCTGTGAATAGTTATTAGACTGGACCAGAGTCTTTGGCAATAAGAAACGGCGAATTCGGAAATATCCAGGCTGATATGGCGGCTTGTAAGTGGAAAAGCTTTTCCTTGAACATTAGTTTTTCAGTGGGAAGGATAAGGATTTTATTCCTCCAAAGGCCTTCTAAATGATTAAAGGAAAATCAAAAGGCCGTATAATATTCATTCACCTGAGGCTATATTTTTGTTTGTAAAGAAAGCAACATATGGGTGCGTTTCAATGTATAATTAACTTGGATTATTAGGTAATGATTCCGGATTAAATGCTATAGCGACAGAAAAGGAGACGGGATATGGAAACAAAAGACATTCTTAAATACGTCGACCATACACTTCTTGCTCAGACGGCAAAGTGGGAAGACATCAAAGCACTGATCGATGATGGCATCAAATACGAGACTGCAAGTGTTTGCATCCCGCCTGGGTATGTTGCACAGGCAAGGGAGTATATAGGAGCTAGACTTCCTATCTGCACAGTAATCGGATTCCCGAACGGCTATAACACAACAGCGGTCAAGGCATTTGAGACGAGCGATGCTCTTGATAACGGCGCTGATGAGATCGATATGGTAATCAACATCGGCGCGCTTAAGGACGGCAATACCGATTACGTCCTTGACGAGATAAAAGCGGTACGCGAGGCGTGTCGCGGAAAAATACTC